>JAPYUD010000006.1:0-23861 GCA_029936215.1 Pirellulaceae bacterium
AAACCGTGGACGATTATAAACAGGCGCTGCCGTTTGTCCTAGAACCTTGCCTCCGGACAGGCAGACCTTATTCACTGGAAAGGCACCTCCCTATCTGTCGTACTGCCTGTCGCAGGCGGTTCTCATTTTCGACCAGTGCCATTCTCACGTGACCTTCCCCGACAGGTCCGAAACCACTGCCTGGACTAACGGCCACGTCTGCCTCCTCAAGCAGTTTCATTGCAAATTCCATCGTCGACATCTTCTCGGACCAGGGCGCGGGGACTTTGGCCCAGAGAAACATGCCGGCCCGGGGAGCATCGACCTGCCAGCCAATCCTGCGGAGTCCCTCGACCAGCACGTCTGATCGTCGCTGGTAGATGCCCGACTGTTGTTCGACTGCCGCGTCGGTGTGGCGCAGGGCCATGATCGCTGCGACCTGGATGGCCTGGAACATCCCGTAGTCGTAATATCCCTTGATGATTCCCAGGGCACGGATCATTTCCTGGTTTCCACAGCAGTAACCGATACGCCAGCCTGCCATGTTGTATCCCTTGCTCATCGTCGTGAACTCGACACCGACATCGGAGGCACCGGGAGCGGCCAGGAAGCTGGGGGGCTGGTAACCGTCAAAACCCAGGTCCGCATAGGCAAAGTCGCTGATCACCATGAAATCGTGTTGCTTGGCAAGCTTGACCAGGTCCCGGTAAAACTCGGGCTCGACCGTCACCGTGGAGGGATTGTGAGGGTAGTTGACGATCACCAGCTTTGGCTTGGGATAGAGATGCTCACAGGTGTAAGCAATATTGGCAAGGAACCTGTCGCTCTCGGCAACTTCCAGGGCGATCACGTTTCCTGCTGCCAGGGCAACTGCATACATGTGAACCGGAAAATAGGGAGCCGGAACGATGGCTGCATCGCCTGGCCCCATCAGGGCCAGGCACATGTGACTGAAACCCTCTTTCGAACCGAGGCAGACCATTGCCTCGGTTTCCGGATCGAGTCGAACCCCGTATCGCTTGAGGTACTTGCTGGCAACTTCCCGCCGAAGGTTGAGAATCCCGTTGGATCGGCTGTAACCGTGGTTGCGTGTATCGCTGGCTGCCTCGGCCAGTTTCTCCACCACCAGTGGTTCTGGTGCATCACTTGGGTTTCCCATGCCCAGATCGATGACGTCGCTGCCCGCTCGCCGCTTCTCATAGAGCAGCTGGTTGATCTGGCCGAACATGTAGGGAGGGAGTCGGCTCAGCCGTGTTGCTACCTGGATTTCAAAAGGCTGGTTGTCCGCCAGGGAACCGTCGATCGTATCACGGCGCAGCGATTCCTTGCCCTCCGGTTCAGGGAGCGGGGTGTTCGTTTGTGGAATGTCAGTTCGAGACATGGTCACTCTCACTGCCAGCGGTGGCGCACCAGGCGCATGATTCCAAGTTAACCTCAACCACGGAAACTGGAAACGTGTTCTGTCACCTGGCGGGTGAGGGTTCTCGCAAAGCAGGAAAGGAGCGGTCGGGCTATACCGGTTATCTGGGAAACGAGGGGCGGGTGAGCCCGGAAAACAAGGGGCTGGGACCTGTCCTGTAGCCGGTTGCTAGGGGAGTGGCTGGGAGGCGCGGAGGAAGGCAAACAGGTCTCGCACCTGCTGCTCGGTCAACGTCTCGAGAATCCCCTCCGGCATGATCGATCGGCGTATCGCAGACATCTCGTCAATCTCATCCCGGAGGACAACGATCCGCTGGCCATCGAGACCCTTGAGCACGACCACCCGGTTGTCCTGGTCCTCGATGAAGCCGTTGAGAGTGCGGCCATCGTTCGTGAAAACAACGAAGTTCTCGTAACCCTTGCGAATCTCGATACTGGGATTGACGATGTTCAGCAGCATGTTTCCCAGGTCATCCCGCTTGTAAGTGGTCAGGTTGGGCCCGATCTCGCCCCCCTGGTCAAACAGGGTGTGACATTTGCCACACTGTTTCGCGAAAATCTGCAGCCCGTTGTAGGGATTTCCGGTGGTGCTGTTGATCAGCCGGGAAAATCCATCGATCCGCTCCTTCATCTGCTCGGTGGTCGCTCCCTGGACACTCCCCCAGAGCTGCTGGATCGATGCGGCAATCTGCTTGTCATCATGCAACAGCATGCGTCGAACCGTGGAGAGCGGGATGGCCTCCTTGAGGGATGGGGTTTTCTCGATGGAGGTGAGCCAGAGACGTGTCCAGTTGGCCCGGCTGGCAAGCAGGGAATCCGCTGCAGGGCGTGCATCCGGGGGAAGCGTGGGATAGAAACTGATGACCTGCTGGCCAATCTGTTTCTCCGGGTAGGACTGTAGGCTCGCCAGGGCTGCACTTCGTATGCTCGCCTGCTGGTCATTGGCAGCCAGCTGGAGCAGAACCGGGATCGCTTCGGGAGTATCAATCTGCCCAAAAACCTCGACCAGTTCTTGTCGCTGCACGGCCTTGAGTTTTGAATCCTGGACCTGTGCCAGCGCCGATTTGATCGCCTCGGGGGTCTTCAGACGCAGCTGGAGCTTGAGAGATCCGCCACCACTGGCAGCAATCGCCTCGAGCAGGCGGGGTGGCAGCCCGGCTAGCGAACGACCGACATAGGCCAGCTCAAAACCATCCATCAGCTTGGTGCGGGAGCCATCATCGGGGGCAGTTTCCAGCAGCCCGCTGGCCGTGGCCAGGTCTTCCTGGGTGCCGGAGAGGGCATAACGACGCATCAGTCGCTCAAGGATGTGTTGCTGGACCAGCGGCTGGAGCCAGAATTCGGAGTCCTGGAACATGGCCAGGATGCGTTCATGGGATTCAGCTTTTTCTTCCAGCACCCACCAGAGCAGCAAGGGCAGGTGAGGGTCGTCGGCATCCTCGCTGTGACCGAGAAGCTGCCTGGTGATCGAGAGTGCGGTTTCTGCCGCCAGGCGGCGGGCCGAGCAGGCAAGCTGGCTACGCACTTCCACGTGCGTTTCACTGCCAGCCATCTCGATAAGCATCTTTGCCTGGCGGGAGGAGACACGATAGTCATCAGAGATGAGCCGCACGGTCCATGCCCGTACGTGAGGATCGGCATGGCCAAGCATCTTGATTGCCCGGTTCGCCTCGAGTCCATCAACCAGGTGCAGTCCCCAGAGAGCATTCAAAGCAGGAAGCCCAGTTTCACTGGCAAGGATCTTTTCCAGCGGGGCGATCGCATCCGTATCCCGGCGATCTGCCAGCAGGCGCAAGGCAGTCTGGCGATGCCACTTGTTTTCGCTGGAGAGGGTTTCGACCAGCTCGACGGTGGAAAGAGCGTCCAGGTCCAGCCTGAGAGGCTGGTGGCCCGCGTGCAATCGGTAAATGCGTCCGCTCTCAGTGTGGACGCGGCCCTGGTAATGGGCAGCGTGGTCGATCCGCTGCTCGTACATGTCGGCAACGTAGGCTGCGCCATCCGGTCCCATCTGGATGTCGATCGGACGGAACCAGTTGTCGCTGCTGGTAATCGGGTGGCCAATATCGCTGGTCCGAAAGGTGGAACCGTCCGCTTCGACCTGGCTGGCGACAACATGGCTGGCGAGAGGAGAAACGCCCATCAAGCTGCCCTGGAACTGCTTGGGCCAGCCGGGAGCCTCGTTAATAACGAAAGTGTGTGTGAAACGGGGAACCTGGTGGTGAGCCATGAAAGGGAAATAGCCGAACGTGTAGGGATTGGAAAGGGCCCCGTGCTTGCTGAAGCCCTTCTGGAAATAACCTCCCTGTACGTAATGGAAACCCCGGGTGTTGCCTCCGTTGTGGCCGGAGTAGACGCGTCCGTGGGCATCGAATTCCACACCGAAGGAGTTGCCGCCTCCCTCGGCAAAGATCTCGTATCGCCGCTGTTCAGGCTGGTAGCGCCAGATCAACTGGCCCATCGAGTAAACAGGGTCCTGCTTGCTCTGGTATTGCCTGACCTTGCCCGAGACGGTGCTCCCCTGCGAAGCGTAAAGCCAGCCGTCAGGCCCCCAGCGAAGGCTGTTGGTGACCGAGTGAGAATCCTCCATGCCAAATCCCTCGAGGTGGACCTCGGGATCGCCGTCCGGCAGATCGTCGCCATTGCGGTCGTGATAAAACAGCAGGTAGGGGGGATTCAGGACCCAGACGCCATCGCGACCGATGGCGAACGAGGTGGCAAGGCTGAGACCTTCAAGGAATGTCTTGTGGTCGTCGTAAACACCGTCCCCGTCGGTATCCTCGTGGATCGTGATCCGATCCTTGCCTGGAAAATGGTGGGGGGGAGGACGGGGGATCTTGTCGTAGACCGCTCGCAGGTACTTGTCGCGGCTGACCATGGTGAGACCGGCCGGGTTGGGGTACTGCAGGTACTGGACCAGCCAGAGTCGGCCACGCGAGTCAAACTTGAAAGAGAGAGGCTGGCCGATATCGGGGTCGGAGAGTACCAGCTGGACATCCAGGCCTTCCATCGTTGTCAGCGTTGTGACCGCCTCGGCCGGGGGGCGGGGGCCGCGGTCGTTTTCCAGCTTGCGGAACTCGGCGATCGCTGTTTCCCGGTCTGTGAGCGTGGTGAAACGGTAGGGTGCTGGATCCCCTTCTTTCCAGAGGCTCCACTGCTCATCATCCCCGGCACGGAACTGCCACGTGCCACGAGTCTGAATCGCCTGTTTTTCTGCTGCCAGGACCGGGGCCGCAACGTTGAAATTCGTACGGCCGAAATTCCGGTAAGAACGAATGGCCAGCACGTTCGGCTGGCCAAAGAGCAGGTGCTGGGCTTGAATGTCAAAGGACACCTCGCTTCCCAGGCCACTGCGAAACTTGGGCGGCATGTTTCCAAGGGAAGCAATTTTCACGCCGTTGAGATAGATCTCGCGAGCGTCGTCGACCGCTTCAGTGAAAAGAGTGATTTGCTCTCCCTTCCAGCTTTCCGGGACAGCAAGCTGGCACCGGTACCAGGAGAACCCCACGTCATTTCCCTTGTCCGTCGCGGGGGGGCGACGCCAGACGACAGGGACATCCACCGTTTTCCAGGCGGTTTTGTCGTCCTGGGCCGGTATCACCGTGAGCAGGCAGCCACAGGCCAGCAGTAGCGGGAGAAGGAGTCGAGAGGAGGTGAGGGAAGGGTGCATGGAGGTCAGGTCCTGGTGGGCACGGGAAGCGCTGCTAACGATAATACCCGTTTTGCCCACCGCCATCACTTGCACGGCAAAGAAAAGTCGGGGCGGGGAGATTCGAACTCCCGACCTCCTGCTCCCAAAGCAGGCGCGCTAGCCAGGCTGCGCTACGCCCCGCAGTGTGCTCCTCTGCTGCCCATGCTACCGGTCAATGCAGGATTCGGCAATCACGGCAGCCTCTAGCCTACCTTGCGATCTGCCGTGGTGGCTGGATCCGCGTGCAGTAACTTGCGGAGCCGTTCAAATTCACCGTTGTTGCTGAAGTGAATGACGATGCGGCCGCGGCCGGAACGCGATTGGCGGATTTCGACCTTGGTTCCCATCGCCATGCGAAGTTCTTGTTCCAGGTCGGCAACCTGGCGGTTGACTGTGCTGGTGCGTCGGCGGGGCTGTGTGGGCTGGGGAGTGCCGTCTTCCTCCAGGATCTTCTGCTGGACAAGTTCCTCGGTATCCCGGACGCTGAGGCTCTCTTTCTGGATCCGTGTGCAGAAAACAACCTGCTGCCTGTCATTGTCCAGCGGAAGCAAGGCACGGGCGTGACCTGCAGAGATATTCTCGTTGCGGATTGCATCCAGGACCGGGTCAGGGAGTTCCAGCAGTCGCATCAGGTTGGCTATCGTACTGCGGTCAATTTTCAGGCGGCCTGCCAGGTCATCCTGCGTGCACTTGTGCTCGTCAAGGTAACGTCGGAAGGAGAGTGCCTTTTCGATCGGATTCAGGTCCTTGCGCTGCAGGTTTTCCACGATTGCCAGTTCTGCGACCAGCCGGTCATCGGCGATCCGCAGTCGGGCGGCGATGGTGGACCAGCCGGCCTTGATGGCGGCTCGCAGTCGCCTTTCGCCGGAAATCAGCTGGTACTTGTCCTTGACCCTGCGGACCAGGATCGGTTGCAGGATGTCGTGTGCCTTGAGACTCTCGGCAAGCGAAGCAATCTCTGCCTCGTGAAACATCCGCCGCGGCTGAAAGGGGTTGTCCTGGATCTCGTCGACAGCCAGTTCCAGCAGATCCCCTTCCTGTGGCTGGTCGGTTGGCAGTTCGGATTCCAGCTCACTCACGGGGCCAGACGTGTCGGCAATCTTCAGGTCGGGTTTGCCAGTGGCATCTGCCGGTTCTGGTTGCTTGGTTTCGGGCTCGACAGCCAGGAGTTCGGCCAGTCCGCGACCCAGGCGGCGCTTTTTACTCACGATCCATTACCTCTAAACAAAGCTCTCGATAAGCCCATGACCCCCTCGAACGGGGGGTATACTGGAGTACGGGTTGTCCGTAGCTTGGTGCCTCGCTGATGGTGACATCACGAGGGATGACAGTGTGAAAGACGATCTCGCCGAAAAAGTCGCGTACTTCGGATTCGACCTCGCCAGTCAGTTCAAGCTGGGGTTCGTGCATGGTCAGAACGATTCCACCAAACGTGAGTGAACTTTCTGGACGTTGCATCACGTCACGAATGACATGGATCATCTGGGTGAGTCCTTCCATGGCGAAGTACTCGCACTGGATAGGCATCAGGACCTCGCTGGAGGCTGCCAGGGCAGACTGGGTGAGTGGTCCGACCGATGGAGGGCAGTCGATCAGGACGTACTCGTAGGCTGCCGTGCTGCTTCTCAGGTGCGCTTCGATCGTGGCGGATGCAGCAGGTTCTCCACTGGCCAGGACCTCGACATCCTGGAAACTGCGACTCCCGGGCAGCAAGGCCAGGTTCGGGACGCTGGTCGTGTTGATATTGGTGCGCAGGGCAGTTTTGGCGAGCAGTCCATGCGAGGGACTTGGCTGGCAGCCGAGTCCGGACGTTGCATTACACTGGGGATCCAGATCAACCAGCAAGGTCTGGTATCCGGCCATGGCCAGACCAGCTGCGAGATTAATGGCAGTCGTGGTTTTTCCCACGCCACCTTTCTGGTTTGCAACACAAAGAACGTGCGCCATGCGATCCTCACCAAGAATGGCGCCAAGATGCAATAAATCCCCCGTTTTTCATGGGTGGCGGATTGTAACCGTGCAGCGCTGGAAGCGAAAAGGCCAAATGCACGAATTACTAGCAGGGAGCCTGTTGGCCCGTGTTACCCGGCAAAAGTGCGTTCCACGTGAAACAGGTGATCCGCATGCCAGGAGCAGGCACGTTTCACGTGAAACAGATCTTCTCCTGGCGGCCAAATTCGGTGTTCCACGTGGAACACGCTCCCTGTATCTGCCACAACGCTTGTGTTTCACGTGAAACAGATTGCGGTCGTTATTCCAGGCGGTGAATCACCAGGCCGCTTAGTAACTTGGGATAGAAATAGGTGCTCTTGGCTGGCATCCGTTCACCCTGCTGGCTGATTTCCCGGATGTGATCCAGTGTGGCCGGCATCACCAGGGCTGCCAGCGGATAGGGGGTTCCCTCGTCATCGCCGGTAGACAGTCCGTCGACCACCTCGTCAACCAGGTGAACGTAATCCGGTTTCGGTAACTCCGCATGCCCCAGCAACGTTTCAATGACCAGCTTGTGGAGTATGCTTACTCCCAGGCTTCGCCAGGCATCACTCCGCTCCGGAGCAATCTCTGCCATCCGCTGTTTTCCGGTGGCATTGATCCGTGCCAGCAGCCAGGTCGAATCGACCGGGCAGTAAAGCCCAACTGTTCCCTGCTCGTTTTCCTCTTCGATCGTCTCCCAGGCGACCCGTGCCGATCCCGGTGCCTCGCCGGCTGGCTGGATATCGAAACAGCTCCCGATAAGCTGGACCAGGTCGCTGGAGGAGAGAGCATCGAATCCTCGCAAAAGCCGGTGCGTGGGCAGGACAATCATGCCCGGGTCATTCATGCTGACCGACATCATCAGGACCCCATTTGCCGGGTGATTGCCCGGTAATTCTCCCCGCTCTTCAAGGAGTTGCTGCTGGTAATTACAGGCAGTCTCGTAGCGGTGGTGACCGTCAGCAATGTAGAGAGGCTGGTTCGCCATCACGGCTGCGACTTCACTGATCAGCTTGACATTCGTGATCGGCCAGATCCGGTGCGTCACGCCCAGGTGGTCGACCGCTTCGAGCGGCGCGCTGTCGGCCACGGCAGATTCCAGAAGACCCTGGGCCTTGTTGTCCGGGTCCGGGTAAATACCGAATATCTGACTCAGCTGGGCACGGCAGGCAGTATAGAGCTTGAGGCGATCTGCCTTGGCGGCCGCATGGGTTTCCTCGTGAGGAAAGACAGATCCCTGTCCGAGTGGCTCAAGCTGCATGCGACTCATGAAGCCGCGGCGAGTGAACTGCTCGCCCTGGTAAGTGAAGACCTGATGGTAAACGTAGATGGCAGGGTCGGCCTCGGTCAACAGAACCCCCTGCCGTAACCACTGCTTGAAGAACTGGGCTGCCCGGTAATAGTGTGTGTCGGCCGACTCGTCCCCTGGTTCAACACGGTTGAGGATCAAGCGGATGACATTTGCCGCATGCAGCTCGTAGAGCTGGTCACGCAGATCGTCATCGATCACGTCGTAAGGAGGAGCGATCACATCGCTGAGAGCCCCGACGTGCCCCAGGTCATAACGGATTCCCCGAAAAGCATCGATCTGCACCATCGCAAGAAAACCCCTCCTTTGGGTGGTATGATGAATCCGTTTCACGTGGAACCTGGCAGCCGGGAGAAGTCCGGGGCCTAGTACCGATAGTGGTCTGGCTTGTAGGGCCCCTCAACCGGTACATCGATGTACTCGGCCTGCTCGGGCGTCAGCGTGGTCAGCTTGGCGCCTAGCTGGTCGAGGTGAAGGCGGGCCACCTCCTCATCCAGCTCCTTGGGAAGCACATACACACCGAGTTCGTAATTCCCGGAATTCTCCCAGAGCGCCAGCTGGGCCAGTACCTGGTTGGTAAACGAGTTGGACATGACAAAGGAAGGGTGTCCTGTGGCACAGCCCAGGTTTACCAGTCGTCCCTCGGCCAGAAGAATAATCGAGTGACCATCCGCAAAGGTGTACTTGTCCACCTGGGGCTTGATTTCCTCGTGCTCAATGTCGTCCTGGGACATGAGCCAGTTGACGTCGACTTCCAGGTCAAAGTGCCCGATATTGCAGACAATCGCGTCATTGCGCATCACGCTCATGTGCTGACCACCGATGACATCGCGATTCCCGGTAGTGGTGACGAAAATGTTCCCTAGCGAGGCTGCTTCTTCCATGGTGGTGACCTGGAATCCTTCCATCAGCGCCTGCAGGGCATTGATGGGGTCAATTTCCGTGACGATCACACGTGCGCCGTATCGCTGCAGTGATTGGGCACACCCCTTGCCAACATCCCCGTAACCACAGACCACGGCAACCTTCCCGGCAATCATCACGTCCGTTGCCCTCTTGATGCCGTCCACCAGCGATTCCCGACAACCGTAGAGGTTGTCGAACTTGCTCTTGGTGACCGAGTCATTCACGTTTATCGCGGGTACCTTGAGCTCTCCTTTACGGTGCATCTGGTAAAGCCGGTGAACACCGGTCGTGGTTTCCTCCGAGAGTCCGCGAATTTCACCCAGCAATTCCGGGAATTCGTTGTGGACCATGGCCGTCAGGTCCCCACCATCATCGAGGATCAGGTTGAGTGGTTCCCCGCTGGGGAAAACAAGCGTCTGCTCGATACACCAGTCAAATTCTTCCTCGCTCATGCCCTTCCAGGCATAAACCGGAACGCCTGTCCTGGCGATCGCAGCTGCTGCATGATCCTGGGTCGAAAAGATGTTACAGCTGCTCCAGGTGACCTCGGCTCCCAACTCGGTGAGTGTCTCGATCAGGACAGCCGTCTGGATGGTCATGTGCAGGCAACCCGCGATTCGGGCACCGCTGAGCGGTTTTTCAGCCCCATGCTTTTCCCGCAGTGCCATTAAGCCGGGCATCTCGTTTTCAGCCAGCGTGATCTCTCGTCGACCCCAGTCGGCCAGCGAAAGGTCTTTTACCTTGTACGGTAACTTGTCGGTGTCAGCCCGTGCCATTTTTTTCTTCGCAGCCTTGTCTACTGCGAAACCCCCCAGAGTTTGACTCTGCCCGGAGCTTCCAGGCAACCTCTTCATGATAATCGGAAAAGACAAAAATCAATAGCGGGTGTGATCTCGCCAGGTCAGGCCAATCAGCGGCATGCTTGTCAGTCAGACAAGGCAGCAATGGCAGCCTGTGCCTCTGCCATGAACTGCCTCAGTAATTCTGGATCCTTGTGGCCAGGTTCCGATTCCACGCCACTTGCCGTATCGACCGCCCAGGGACGTGCCTGCTGGATGGCGGTTCCCACGTTCCTTGGGGTCAGTCCACCAGAGAGGATCAAGGGACAGCCATCGATCATGCCATTCACCAGGTCAATGTGCTGCCAGTCCAGCACCCTGCCAGTTCCTCCGTACTGTCCAGGGTGATGGGCATCAAGCAAGACTGCCGCCGGCATTGCTTCTATTTTTCCGAGGGCGTCGAGCGACGTGCGGACCTCGGCCAGCCCAGGTTCCTGGCAGCGAAAGGCCCGGATTACCGGGATCGGATGGAGGGCCTTGATCAACTCCGCCGGTTCATCTCCATGAAGCTGAACGGCATCGAGCTGGAGTGATTCCACGCAGTGGCGGATCTCGTCTTCCCCCTGGTTCACGAAGACACCGATCCGCTGAAGGGTTCCGGAGATCTGCTGGCAGATCTCCCCGGCCTGTTCGCTTGTCAGCGAACGGGGACTTGGCGGGTAGAAATTCAACCCGATCGCATCGGCACCTGCCTCGGCTGCCAGCAGTGCATCCACTGAGCTGGTGATGCCACAGATCTTGATTCGGAACACGCCTCGTCACCTCCCCGTCGATTCTTCCTGTCGTCGACCATTTTAGGGTCTTTCTCGCACCCCCCGCCAGTCGAGTCACGTCCTCCCTGGCCTTTACCCCCACTCCCTGATTTCCCCAGATTGCCAGTCTCGTTACGATCGTGCCTTTCCACCGCAAAAACCCGGCGACCTGGCTGAAGGTGCCAGACGAACTATGCCGATGGGAACCACATCAGGGCTTGTTTCGCGCTGCGCGCCGGAGGGGTGGATTTTCGGCCGCGGCACCATTCACCAGGGAGCGGCGTGATGTACCGCGAGTTCTTCAATTTCACCGATCGGCCATTCCGGGTAACACCCCAGGTCGACAGTTATTGTGCTGTCGAACCGATGGAGGAGGCCCGTGCCTCCCTGGTTCGCGCGATTGAGCGGTGCGAGGGTCCCGGGTTACTGATCGGACCGACCGGTTGTGGCAAGTCCCTCCTCTGCCACCTGCTGGCTGACCATTTCCGGGAGACTCACCAGCTTGTCTTTCTCGAGAGCAGCCAGATCTGTACCCGCCGGGCACTGCTGCAACATCTCCTTTTCGAACTGGACCAGCCCTGCACGGAATCTTCCGAGGGTGGACTGCGAATTGCCCTCAGGCGCCTGCTTCGTGCGACTGGTGAGTACCCCAACGGCATGGTCATCATTGTTGATGAAGCGGACAAGCTGCCGATATCGCTGCTGGAAGAACTTCGCATGCTTACTAACTTCGTCGTGGATGGCCATTCACGCGTGCAACTGGTGCTCTCGGGCAGCCCGCGGCTGGAGGAGAATTTCAACGAGCCCCGCATGGATTCCTTCAACCAGCGGCTTGCCTGCCGTTGTTACCTGCGATCGCTCAAACGCGATGAAACGATTCGTTACATCCAGGGCCACCTGGAGCGGGTGGAGGGAGAAACATCTGAACGTTTCTCTCCCGAGGCATTGATCAGCCTTTACGAGTTAACTGACGGCATCCCTCGCCTTGTTAACCAGCTCTGTGACCATGCCTTGCTGCTGGCTGCTGAAAAGGGATGTCGATGCCTGGAATCTGAGGACATGGAAATTGCCTGGGCCGACCTGCAGCAGCTTCCTGTTCCGGTTCGCCTGGAGCCGGCCGACACGACAACGGATGGGGAGGTGGTGGAGTTTGGAGAGCTTGATGATGCAGGTTTTACGGCCCTCCCTCCCCTGCCCGGTGAGGATTCTGCAACGGTCCAGTTTGGTGCCCTGGACGATGAACCGGCGATGGATGAGTCACGTACGGTAACCAGCGACAGACCATCGGAGGAGATGGACAGACTATCGGAGGAGATGGACAGACCATCGGAGGAGATGGACAGACCATCGGAGGAGATGGAACCCGCCAGGGCTGAACAGATCGCACCACTTCCTGGAAATGAAGATGCCGATGAGCTGGAAGCTGGCGAACCGGCTGCCTGGAACCCACCGGACTTGTCCAAGCCGGCTGCCAGGGACGACGAGGAGACAGGATCCCCATTCCCCACGGATGACCGTGACATGATCGTCATTCAAAATGGCCAACACCTCTCGGTGCACGACGAATCGGAGCAAGCGGGAAAGCCGCATCTTCGACTTTACCGGGAGTTGTTTGATCGATTACGGCAATCCAAGTAACTTGCCAGTTCGATTCTCAACGACCAGATTCATCCATCCTGGAGTTGTCCTGGTATGAGTACTTACCTTGTCACTGGCGGTGCTGGTTTCATCGGGTCGCACCTGGTCGAGGCGCTTGTTAAAGAGGGGGACCAGGTTCGCGTGCTGGACAACCTCTCCAGCGGCCGGATAGAGAACCTGGCTGGTGTCGAGAACCAGGTGGAGTTGATTTCCGGTGATGTACAGGATGTTTCCGCATGCCGAAAGGCGATCGACGGTGTCGAGGTGGTTTTTCACCTGGCAGCGCTGGCTTCGGTGCCTGCCAGTATTGCGACCCCGGCGAAAACACATGATGCCTGCCTGACCGGGACGCTCCAGATGCTCGATGCAGCTCGCCATGCGAATGTCCGGCGTTTCATTTTTGCTTCCTCGAGCAGTCTCTATGGGAACCGCAACGACGAGGTACAGACCGAATCGGATCTGCCGGCACCGGAGTCGCCCTATGCGGCTGCCAAGCTGGCCGGGGAGCAGTACTGCCATGCTTTTCATCGCAGCTACGGACTAGAGACCGTCTGCCTGCGGTACTTCAACGTGTTTGGGCCCCGGCAGGATCCTGCCAGCCAGTACGCGGCAGTCATCCCGGCGTTTATAACCGCGATCCTGGAGGGTGAGTCACCAGTCGTTTTTGGGGATGGTGAGCAGACCAGGGATTTCACTTATGTAAGCAACGTTGTCCAGGCCAACCTGCTTGCAGCCACCCAGGCAGGTGCCACGGGAGGGACGTTTAATATCGCCAACGGTGAAAGCACCTCGCTGTTGGAATTACTGGATCTGCTTCGGGAGTTGCTTGACCTGTCGTTCGACGCCCGCCATGATCCACCTCGTGACGGGGATGTTCGACACAGTCGTGCGGATATCCGCCAGGCACAGGATCTGCTGGGTTACCGGCCCACCGCAGGGCTCAGCGAGGGACTTTCTCCCACGATCGAGTATTATCGCGCTAGTTAACGGGTGGATCTGCCGCAGCGTGCGGTATTCGATTCCTTGCCCGCCATGGCCAACGGACACGCACGATGAATGCTCCAACGGCAGGTGATACGGGACAGGATGCGAGCGAACCAACGTTGCGGATCCTGGTCGCCGTGGCGACCTACAACGAGATCCAGAACCTTCCCCGCCTGGTAGAGGAGATCCGGCGCCAGCTGCCATCGGCAGACCTGCTCGTGGTAGACGACAACTCGCCGGATGGAACGGGTGAATGGTGCCGCCAGCAGCAGGATCGCGATCCTCGATTCACGACGATACACCGTGCTGGAAAACTTGGCCTGGGATCGGCCCTGGTTGAAGAATTCAAGTATGCCGTGATACATCGATATGACCGGCTGATTACCCTGGATGCCGATTTCAGCCATTCGCCGAAGCATCTGCCCGAGTTGCTTGCCGCCATCGACGACGGTCACGATATCTCTATCGGTTCCCGTTACGTCGCGGGCGGGGGAGTGGAAGGATGGTCCTGGCGTCGCCGATTCATGAGTCGCTGGGTGAATCGGGCAGCCCGCTTCCTGCTGGGGCTCAAGGTCCGGGATGCGAGTGGCTGTTATCGATGCTACCGGGTCGAGATGCTTGGCCGCATTGCCCTCTCACGGTTGAGAGCACGCGGATTTGCCGTGCTGGAGGAGATTCTCTGGCACCTCCAGCTTCAGCAGGCGAGCATGGTGGAAGTCCCGATCCTTTTCGTGGATCGGACCGAGGGGGCATCCAAGCTTGGGTTGCGTGAGGCGGCCTGTTCCCTGGCGATGCTCTTCCGGCTTGGAATTCGCAATTGGTTCCATGTCTGACCGGTATCACTCTTGCGGCTGCCTACCGAATTGAGTTTCCTGCGGGAGACCGTTATGTTAAATCGATGTGCCCTGCCCACGGTGGGAGAGCAGGTAAAATTTCAACACGTGAGGTTTATAGGACATGTCCGAGAATGCTGGCGGCCAGATAGACAATGTGATGCGGGAATCTCGCCTGTTTCCTCCCAGTGACGAGTTTGCTTCCCAGTCGCGGATTGGCTCGCTGGCAGATTACGAGGAGTTGTATGAGCGGGCTCGCCAGGATCCCGAGGCATTCTGGGGAGACCTGGCTCGAGAGGAACTCCACTGGTTCGAGGACTTCCACACGGTACTGGATTGGAATGAACCGGTTGCCAGTTGGTTTGTCGGTGGCAAGACGAATGCCTCTTATAACTGTCTCGATATTCACCTCGAGACCGACCGTGCTGACCAGCCTGCGATTATCTGGGAAGGGGAGCCTGAGGGAGATGGGCTCACGTTGACCTACCGGCAGCTCCATGCGGAGGTCTGTCGTTTTGCAAACGTCCTGAAGGGTCTTGGTATTGGAATTGGCGATGTCGTTTCGATCTACATGCCGATGGTTCCGGAACTGGCGATTGCCATGCTGGCTTGTGCCCGGGTGGGAGCCATCCACTCGGTCATCTTTGCCGGATTCTCCGATGTTTCGATTGCTGACCGTAACAATGATGCCCAGGCCAAGCTTCAACTGACCTCCGACGGTGCCTGGCGACGCGGCAAGGTGCTGGAACTGAAGACGATCGTTGACGATGCCCTCGAGAAATCTCCCAGCGTGGAAAACTGTATTGTCCTTCGCCGTACGGAAAACGAGGTGTCGATGACCGAAGGCCGCGACTTCTGGTGGCATGATTTGATGGAGCAGGCGTCGGACGACTGTCCAGCAGAACCACTCGACAGCGAGACACCACTGTTCATTCTCTACACCAGTGGCTCGACCGGGAAACCGAAGGGAATCAAGCACACCACGGCAGGGTACAACCTGTATGCGAAGAAATCATTCCAGTGGGTGTTTGATCACCGGGATGACGATATTTTCTGGTGCACGGCCGATTGTGGCTGGATTACCGGGCACAGCTACGTGGTATACGGCCCGCTTTCTGCCGGGGCGCAAGTGTTGATGTACGAGGGAGCTCCGAATCATCCGGCCGAGGACCGCTTCTGGGACCTGGTGGAACGGCACAAGGTGACCATTCTCTACACTGCTCCGACGGCAATCCGTGCTTTCATCAAGTGGGGGGATGACCAGGTTGAAAAACACGATCTTTCCAGCTTGCGGCTGCTTGGCACCGTGGGCGAGGGAATCAATCCGGAGGCCTGGATGTGGTATCACCGTGTGATTGGCAAGGAACGGTGCCCGATTGTCGATACCTGGTGGCAAACAGAGACCGGCGGCATCATGATGTCACCGCTTCCCGGAGCGATTGCGACCAAGCCCGGCAGTTGTACCAAGCCACTACCGGGGGTCTTGCCGCAGATCGTGGACGAGACAGGTGTGCAAGTCGACATCAACAACGGGGGCTGGCTGGTGATGACCCATCCCTGGCCTGGCATGTTGCGAGGAATCTGGGGTGACGATGAGCGTTTCCAGGAGCAGTACTGGAGCAAGATACCGGGCAAGTACCTGGCTGGCGACAACGCCCGTATCGACGAGGATGGTTATTACTGGATCATGGGCCGGATTGACGATGTGATCAATGTCTCGGGACATCGCCTGAGCACAATCGAGGTGGAGAGTGCCCTGGTCAGCCATCCAAACATTGCCGAGGCGGCGGCCATCGGGCGAGCCGACGAGATCAAGGGGCAGGCGATTGCTGTTTTCGTCACGCCGGTTAATGCGGAGCCAAGTGAAGAGCTGCGTGCGGAGTTGAAGTTGCATGTCCGCAAGGAAATAGGTGCCCTTGCCCAGCCGGATGACATCCACTTTACGGCCGCACTTCCCAAGACCCGCAGCGGCAAGATCATGCGGCGGCTACTGCGGGATATTGCCGAGGGCCGGGAAGACGTGGGGGATACCAGCACGCTGGAGGACTACTCGGTGATCGCCAACCTTCGCGAGGACGAAGACTAGCGATTGTCCTAGCGGCGGAGCCTGTCACGCGGATCGCTGGCGGTCCGCGTCCCAGTCGAGGGACGGCCGGACATCGTGTCATCGATCTTGCGCCACTTGCTCAGCATTTCAGCGGGTTCCTCGAAATTCAGGAAAGTGGGGCGCTCGTTGGGGATCACCTGCGTTGCCATGCCGACGATCCGCCAACCATCACTCTGGTTTCTCAGCACCCAGATGATCTCGAAGGACTCGTTCACACCGCCTCCAACCGACTCGGTCCAGACACAGTTGACGTAGGCACCACCGTCAACTTCCTCGGCCGTTCCGATCTGGAACGTTGCTGACTCGGTCCCTGGGGGACGAACAACAAGGTTGTGTTGCTGGGTTGCCTGACGCGCCTGGGTTGTTAACAGGCCACCTACGACCTGTTCGTCACCCTCCTGCAGTGCCCGCAGGAATCGCTTGACCACCTGCTGGGGGTTGGCGTCGGCCGAGATGTCTACCTGCGTGACAATCGAATCGGCAACCGTTGTCGTCCCTGCATTCTGCTCGTTTCCGCCAGCGAGAGAGCCTGTTTGGTCTGGTTCCTTGAGGTCATCCACCAGGGATTCCGGAGGTTTCTGGCATCCCGCCAGGAGGACGCCAATGCCAACGAAAATGAAAAGTCTGGTGGTGAGCGTTGGTCGTACCATCAACTTCAACTTCCATGTTGAAAGATCTGCGGATTGCGACTCGTCCAGCCGAAATGTCGGTGAACAGCAGAGTTTCTCACGAACAACCAGTTGGGGTCAAGACGGATCGTGATGGGAGGGCCTGCCTGCTTGCAGACGGTGACGACGCACGTGAGAATACGGGCCTGCAGCGGTTTCCAGCGTAGACTGGTTTCAAGGGTAATCCGGGAGTGAATGACAATGAATGCTGCCTTGCCGAGTCGAAGACACTTTTTGCAGGCAGGTTCACTTGGCATGGTTGCAGCCCTGGCATCCACCACTCCGGGCCGCTGCCTGGGGATTGAGCCGGTAAAAAGAAACGGGACCGCCAAGTTCAAGTTCAGCCTGGCAGCCTACAGTTACCGTAGCGTGCTGCAGGGAAACCCGGCCAAGTTGACCATGTTTGACTTCGTCGATGATTGCGCCCGCTTCGGGCTGGAAGGGACCGAGCTGACCTCCTATTACTTCCCCAAGGAAGTTACCCCGGAGTATCTTCGTCAGCTCAAGCAACACTGCTTCCTGCTCGGGCTGGATGTCTCGGGCACGGCAGTGGGAAATGACTTTGGCTTCCCACCGGATGATCCGAAACGGAAGCAACAGATCGACCATGTGAAGAGCTGGGTGGACCACGCGGAGATGCTTGGAGCGCCGGTGATACGTATTTTTGCAGGCCATCCAAAGCCAAACCAGTCCGCCGAGGAAACCCATGCCTTGATGGTGGCGGGAATCCAGGAGGCCTGTGAATACGCAGGCACCCATGGAGTGCACCTGGCCCTGGAAAACCATGGTGGGCCGACAAGTACCGCAGAGGGACTGCTGGCGCTGGTCCGGGATGTCAAGAGCCCCTGGTTCGGGGTCAACCTGGATACGGGGAACTTCCACTCGAACGATGTCTATGCCGAACTGGAACAGGCGGCTCCCTATGCCATGAACGTGCAGGTCAAGGTCGTTGTCTCGGGTCCGGACAAGAAGAAACAGCCTGCCGATTTCAAACGACTGGCTGAGATCCTCAGGGCCTCCAGGTACCGTGGATATATCGTCTTGGAATACGAGGAGAGTGGCAATCCGCGGGGCGAGTGTGAACGGTACCTTGAGCAACTTCGGGACGCCTTTGCCTAACGCGAAGTTGCACGGGAAGGGAGATCCTGTGACCAATTCACAAATCGCGGAAGTCCTTGAGCAGCTTGCAGACCTGCTGGAATTCCAGGGTGCCAATGCGTTTCGAATTCGTGCCTACCGGGCCGGTGCACGGCGGATTCGTGACCTCCCCGAATCGATTGCCACGATTGTTACCGAGGATCCGTCGCGGCTGACCACGCTTGAGGGAATTGGCAAGGGGGTTGCCGAGAAGTGCATCACCCTTGTTACCACCGGGGAACTTCCCCAGCTGCAAGAGTTACTCACGGAGATTCCCTCCACGGTGCTGGATATCCTGCGGGTTCCCGGCATGGGGCCCAGGAAAGCAGCGATGCTCTACCAGGAATTGCAGGTCGAGAACCTGGAGCAGTTGCAGGCTGCCTGTGAAGCAGGCCAGGTTCAGCAGCTCAAGGGATTCGGGGCCAAGACCGAGCAGACAATCCTGGCCGGGATTTCCATTGCCGAGGCAGCCAACCAGCGAATTTACTGGTCGGTCGCCAACCAGATCGTGGATCAGCTGCGAGAACACCTGGCTGGCTGCGCTGCCATTGAGAGGATGGAAATGGCCGGGAGCTACCGTCGTGGCAGGGAAACCGTGGGGGATCTAGACATCCTCGTGGTCTCGGAGAAAGCACCGGAGGTGATGGACCAGCTGGCTCTGTACGATCAAGTCGAGGAGGTCATTGCACGTGGCGATACGAAGATGTCAATTCGTCTCGCCGACGGACTCCAGGTCGACCTGCGGGTGGTTGCCAGTAAGTCCTTTGGTGCGGCGCTCCAGTATTTTACTGGTTCCAAGGATCACAACGTGCAGCTCAGGAGCCTGGCCCGCCAGGGTAACCTGAAGATCAACGAGTATGGTGTGTTTCGTGTTGACGAGGATGGAAGTGAGACCTACCTCGCCGGGAAGGACGAGAAGGAAGTCTACGCGGCACTCGACTTACCCCTCTTTCCACCCGAGCTGCGTGAGGCACGCAGGGAGTTCCAGTGGGCCGAGGAGGGGGAACTGCCGCAGCTTGTTGAGCTGGATGCCCTGCGTGGTGACCTGCACATGCATACCACCGCCAGCGATGGCAAGGCGACACTGGAGGAAATGGCGCAGGCCGCGATCGAAAGAGGGCTGGATTATATAGCCATCACAGACCACTCCCAGCGTGTCACGATGGCTGGTGGACTTGACGCCAAGCGGCTGCGTGCCCAGTGGAAGAAAATTGACAAGCTCAACGATCAGCTCGAGGGCAGGTTGCTCGTTCTCAAGGGGATCGAGTGCGATATCCTGGAAGCAGGAGGCATGGACCTGCCGGACGACGTGCTCGCCGAAGCGGACTGGGTGATCGCCAGTGTCCATTACGGCCAGCGGCAGTCTCGTGACCAGATTACCAGCCGGATCGTGGGAGCGATCGAGAATTCGCACGTCTCGATCGTGGCTCACCCAACCGGGCGGCTCGTGAATCGCCGGGAGCCTTATGAAGTGGATATGCAGGCGGTCATGGAGGCGGCCGCTAGAACCGGGACGCTGCTGGAACTGAATGCCAATCCTGCCCGCCTTGATTTACCCGATGTTCACTGTGCTGCGGCCAGGCAGCACGGGATTCCGATCGTGATCAGCAGCGATGCCCATAGCATCGTGGGCCTGGATGTGATGCGATACGGGATCCTCCAGGCTCGCCGGGGAGGGCTCACTGCTGCGGATGTAGCCAACACGCGAAGCTGGAGCAAGTTACAGGAGCTCATTGGCTGTTGAGACGGACTGCTTCTGAAAGAGGTGACCAGTGTCTGCCAACCTGACGCCCCAGTACCGCAAGGCAGAACAGGCCTACCGGCAAGCAAGCACTCCGGAGGAAGAGCTTGATTGCCTGCAGGACATGCTGCGAGAGATCCCCAAGCACAAGGGGACCGACCGACTGCAGGCGGACCTGAAGCAGAAGATAAGCAAGCTCAAGAAAGACCTCCAGAAGAGCAGCCCTGGGGGACAGAAAGGGTCCAGGCGGATTCCGCGTCAGGGTGCCGGGCGAGCCGTTCTGATCGGCCCTCCCAACTCCGGCAAGAGCCAGTTGCTGATGTCCCTGACCCGGGCAAAACCAGAAGTCGGGGACTATCCTTTTACCACGAGCTCGCCGATGCCGGGGATGATGCCCTTTGAGGATGTCCACGTTCAGCTGGTTGATACACCGCCGGTGACGACCGATTTCCTGGATCCCGCCACCCAGGGCCTGGTACGAGGTGCTGACCTGGTACTGCTCCTGGTCGACCTTGCCAATGATGACTGTGTGGAGGAGACCGAGGCGGTGATTCGTCGGATTGAAGAGACCAAGACTGGCCTGGCAACAACCTCCTTCCTTGACGAGAAGGATGTTGGTCGTTCCTACACGCGAACCGTTGTGCTACTGAATAAGTGCGATGATCCCGGGGCGGACGATCGACGCCAGTGGTTTAACGAGGTTACCTCACTGGAATTTCCGCAACTGGTAATCTCGGCTCGTGAACAGGCTGGCCTGGAAGAGTTGCGGGAGGTGATTTTCAAGGCCCTTGATGTGGTGCGGGTCTACACGAAGATGCCGCATGCCAGAGAGCCGGATTACGATCGGCCATTCACGATCATGCGGGGAGGCACACTACTGCAGGTGGCAGAGTTGATCCACAAGGATGTTGCCGGCAACATGAAGCATGCCCGCGTCTGGGGTAGCCAGGTTCACGATGCAGCAATCGTGAAAGGAGACTACGTGCTGGCAGATCGGGACGTGGTAGAGATCCACGTCTGAGCACGGATGCCTATTTCCCCTGACGGATCCAGCCGCTGTCATCTAGCTTGCGGATTGCCCCGGTCACCGGCACGACAGCCGTGACACGGACCAGCGAGGACCTGGGCGTCGGAATGGAAACCGGGGTCAACTGGGGAATAGCGATCGGCCTGGCCGCTGTCTTGTCCTGGGGGTTAATCAGCCGGGGTACTTCCGACGGGTTGATGCGTGGAAGCCGGTTGGTATCCGGAATGGGCTGCAGCTTGTAAGGAGCAGCAGCGTCCTTGTCAGGCTTGGCGTCGACCGGTTCCCTGGAGAGCTCCTTCTGGCCGGGAATCTCCCTTGCCGCGGGAGGATTGATGGCTGGCTGACGGAGAACGGAACCGGTCTCCTCTTCAGCGGCCGGAGCTTCTTCAACGGGAACTTCTTCCGCTGGAGCTTCACTGTCATTCTCACTTGATTCGCCTTCCGGCGGGCTATCGACAGGACGATTACGGATCTCGATACCGCCCTCGGTGTCACTGTCTGGTACCAGGGTATTCGGGTCGAGCGTGGGACGCAGGTCCGCGGGGCTGGATGTTCCAGGCTGTGCCGGGGTGGGATTTCCTGCCGATTTCTGTGGGATGATGCATCCACCACATCCAGGTGCCAGCAGGGGGTTCAGGATCCGGCCAAGCAGTGGCGTATTTGCATCACAGGGCCGCAGGAGCGGAGGAAATGAGGGAACCAGCTGGGGGAAAACCGGACGGGCAGTGGTCACGGGAACCCGTCGAAGCTGCCAGCTTTCGCTCGTACATGGCTTCATTACCACGTGGGTCAGGCCGGTCTTCTCATTTCGCTCCAGTTGAGGGAAATAGCGTGTGGTAGGGATCCGTACCCATTGAGTCACGTAACGGGCTTCTCCCTCCTGGCTCGGCTTGAGTGCTGCCGGGGTGATCGCGTCGAGAGGTCGAGTGATCACGTTGTCGACCAGCTTGGCACTGTTTTCGACCAGCTTGTAACTGGTAATCGGTTTTGCAGTGCTCGCCGGCGTATCTTCCTGCTCAGCCTGCTTCACGGTATTCCCGGGATCATGAATCGGGATCAGCGAATCCTGCTGTCCGGTTAACCACTCCCAGATACCCGCTTCCCCAGGAGTGCTGGTAAGGATAGTTAACGTGAAGATCATGGCCACGATCGCGGCAATTTTCAATGATTTGTGCAGACTCATCTCTTTATTCCATGTTTGGATTGAATGTTGGGAGGCGATCCATCAACCCGTAACGACGAACTTCCGTGTATCAAAATAATCTGCTTCCATTGTGGCCTCCATGGGGTGGGGGTTGTCAAGCGACCTGGAAACAAGCTGCCGCACCCTTGAGGCCACGCTGATCGGGTTATGTCGATTATCAGGCTGATATCGTGTTTTCAACACAGCCTGGTTAACAGGCAGAAAACCCTACTACCTGCAGGGTAGGTCAGCGAAACAGAGGACAGCGACTTTTTTCTCGAAATCCAGGGATTTGCCTGAAGATTCTCGCTCATCGCTGGCGCCGTATGCGCTGTTCGAAAAGGTCATAACAGGCAAACAGCAATTCCCTCAGGTTGCCGTCATGTCGCTGGAACAGGCAGGCTACATCCTGGTCCGTGACGAGGCATGCTGTATCCTGCTGTAACTGGTCGACCAGGCAACAGGCGATATCGAGCCCTGGAGAAAGCGACCAGGTAAACGGAAAGCGATGCTGGCGATGGCTGGTTACGACAAGGTGGATCTGCCTGCGTCGACAACGCCATGCCAGTCGCCAACGCCGCCAGGCGGGGAGTTGTTCAAATCCATCGATGGCAAGCCAGGCCCCGGCTGGAAGGATCGGGTTGTCCGGTTTTTCGCCAGATTGTCGTTGTCCCGCGTGCAACTGGTATCGGCTGACGTGGTGTCCTCTCTCAGTGAGTGCCTCCAGCAGACTGAAAAGGAGTGTCGATTTTCCCACTCCATGGGGTCCGGTGATCTGCCCTCCACCGGCTTGCAACAGGTCATCGAGGATCTGTTCAAGCTGGCCTGGACGAGTGAACCGGTAGCGGCACCTGTCCGGGCGGATCCAGCAGGTAGAGAACGGGTTGGCGACCAGGGGTGCAGGTCCTGTCATGGTGCCTCCTCCGTGAAGAGAGGGTGCGAACCGAGCTGAAAGGAGAGATCCTGCGTGTAGGATGCGCCTTCCTGCAGGAAGAGCCTGACGCGAGCGAGCCAGTGGAGCTTGACAATCGTCCCGCCAAAACTCAGGGGACTGTTCGGTAACCATGTCTCGAACTCGTGAAGGGCCCTCAGGTCGGGGTTTCCAACCAGTCTCAGACGGCGATGAAACTCGTGGACACCCATATCCTCCTCTCCCTTGCCACTGGTGATCCAGAGGATCGAGGCTTCCACGCTCTGGATTGCATCGGCTGCAATCGCGTCGACCTGGTAGCTGCAGCGGATACGATCCCCTGGCTGGTATTGTCGATGCGGATCGCAAAGCCGGATGCTGATAAGAGGTTCCATTAGCTCTCTTCCCTGCGGTGGTGCCCGGGGTGGACAATGATCAGGAAGCTCCGCTTGAAACGGGGAAGCGACTCCGGCTTGATCTGTACAACCAGCTTCCATTGCACCTGGTTGTGCTCACTTCGGAAGGAGTGCATGGCCGATTCCGGGATGGAAAAATTGAATTCGTGTTCCAGTCCCTGGTCCGACTGCAGATAGTGCCTGTCCAGGACGGAGATCTCCTGTTTGAAAGCACGGTGTGATTCGCAACGCATGTCGGTTCCCTGGCGGTAGGTTGCCTGCTCTTCACACACCAACGAGAGTTTGATCGATCGCAGCTTCATCGAGCCAGAATGGAAGAAAACCCCCTTGCAGTTGCTCCCTGGTAACAGC
>JAPYUD010000377.1:0-4140 GCA_029936215.1 Pirellulaceae bacterium
CCTCCACCCCGCGTGTCTTCCCGCCCGGGTATGCATAAAACCCGCTCCCTGATTTCTGGCCGATCCGTCCAGCTTCCACCAGTGCTTCGAGCAGCGGTGAATTCTCGGCCCGGTCAGGAAAGGCATCGATCATCGTCTTGCCGGCGTAGACTGCCGTGTCGATCCCAACCACGTCATAAAGCGCGATCGGTCCCATCGGCAAGCCAAATCCCCTGGCGGCCTTGTCCACCTCGCGTATCGAGGCCCCCTCCTGGACCAGCAGGATCGCTTCGTGCATGTAGGGTAAGAGCAGGCGGTTGACGAGAAATCCAGGGCCATCATTGACGACCACGGGGAGTTTCCCCAGTCGCTTGACATGAGCCACGGCCGTCACAACTGCCTGGTCAGACGTTTTTTCACCACGGATCACTTCCACCAGCTTCATGCGGCGAACCGGGTTGAAGAAGTGGATACCACAGAATCGCTCCGGGTGTTCCAGGTCGGAAGCGAGCTGGCTGATCGGAATGGTCGACGTGTTGGATGCGAGGATCGCCGAGGGAGGAAGCCCTGCATCAAGTTGCTTGAGCAAGGGCTGTTTCACGTCAGCTCGCTCCACAATTGCCTCAATCACCAGGTCGGCAGAAGTGCAATCGGAAAGTTCCTCAGACAGGTCCACCAGTGGGCCAAAGTCCAGTGCCCGCTGAATGTCCTTTTCCTTTGTCCGCTTGTTATAGGAAACCTCGGAGAGGATTTCCCGGCCACCGGCAGCCAGGGCGTCGGCGTTGGTATCGGTCATTGTGACCGGGATCCCACGCCTGACATTGGCCGCGGCGATCCCGCTCCCCATGATCCCAGCACCAATCACGGCAACCGAGTTAATGGTTTTAGCAGAGAGCGAATCGTCCTCGACCCCAGGGTCCTTCTTGACACGATCCTGGAGGAAGAAGACGTTGAGCAAAGAGCGATTTTCCGGTGACCCGAACAGCCCGGTCACTGCCTCCGCTTCTTTCTCGCAGGCCGTCTCCTCATCACAAAATGCGGTCTCCATCATCAGGTTCAGGGCAACTTCCGGCGCCGGGTAATGCCCCTTTGTTTGCTGACGTATCCAGGCACTGGCGGTTATCCCGAGGAAGCCGAACTCGGTCTCGTTCATCGTAACTGGTCCTCGTCGGCGTTCTCGATCCTGGAGATAATCCCCGGTCCGCTGTTCTTCTCGGACCATGGCAATGGCCGCTTCCAGCAGGCGGTCGGAACCGGTCACCTCGTCCACCAGTTGCATCTGCCGGGCCGAGGCCGGGTCAAGCGACTCCCCCCCGGTGACAATTTCCACCGCATTGCCCAGCCCCACGATCCGCGGAATACGTGCCGTCCCTCCCCAGCCCGGAAGAATCCCCAGCTTGACCTCGGGCTGCCCAATCTCTGTCCTCTCACTGTCGGCCAGGATCCGGCGGTCACACCAGAGCGCCAGCTCAGCACCTCCACCCAGGCAGACGCCCTCAACCGCAGCCACCGTCACGTAACTCGCCCGTGAAAGACGGGCAAACAACTGCTGGCCACGTCGGCTTGACTCGATAATCACCTCCGGATCCTGGTCCAGCGAGGCAACAAATTCACGCACGTCGGCACCTGCGACAAACATCCCTCGCTTGGCAGATGTGATCACCAGACCGGAAAGGCCCTCGCGTTCATCCAGCTCATCCAGGTGAACTGCCAGTTCATCGAGGACGGAGCGTGAGAGGATGTTGGCTCCCTTGTCTGGCATATCCAGCGTGAGCAGGGCAACATCGGCCTCGGGAAAAGAAAGAGAAATCGTTGGTCCGTCGTTCATCATGCCACGCAAAAAACCAGGTCTTTCGGATGCGGGATAACCACCCGAGGCCGTCCCCTGGCACAACCCGCGTCAGGTATAATATCAGCTTTCGATAACGACTTCAGCCATCTCGCCGCCATTGCCCGTAAAGAGGGAGTCCGGAACTTGTTCACAACGCAGCTGATTCTCGGTCTGCTGGTCAGCACGCTCGGTGTGAACCTGGAGGAAACGGTCAAACAGGCTCCTGAAGCAGCACAGAGAGTCGTCCTTGTCGTCAACTACGGGGACGGGGTGGAAAAACAGTTCACAGCGATCAACTGGAAATCCGGGATGACCGTGCTGGACGTGCTCGAGGCTGCCCGGAAACATCCACGTGGCATCCGCTTCAAGTACCGGGGGTCGGGCAAGCGAGCGTTCTTGACCCAGATCGATGACGTGGAGAACGAGGGAAAAGGGAACAACTGGATCTTTCGTGTGAACAAGAAGCTGGGCGAGGAGAGCTTTGCAGTAACTGCTGTGAATGCGGGAGACGTTATCTTGTGGGAGTTCGGGAAATACAAGTAGAATCACTTGAAGATTTCACCTCTCCTGTTCACGATCAGTGATAAAACTGTCAAGGAAACTGGCATGAATCAGTCGCCGACGCCACCTGCCTCCAAGATCACCGGTACGCTGACAAACTCCCGGCAGGATCTTTGTGCCATGGTGATGTTGGTAACAGCCGGAGTGGCCGCTCGCCTGCTTCTGCGTGACTTTCCGAACTTCGCTCCGGTGATGGGAATTGCCCTGTTCGCAGGATTCATCATGCACCGCGCTGCGCTTGCCGTCCTGGTACCGCTGGCGGTCATGATGATCAGCGACCAAGTCATCGGGGGATACACCTTTGGCATGATGATCGTGGTCTACGCGATGCTGGCAGCCCCGTTCCTGTTGAGGCCACTGCTGCGAAATCTCTTTTCCGGCCGAGAACACTCCTGGTGGACGCGCAGCAGCGCATTATTCGGAATGAGTATCGGAGCGTCAGTCGCTTTCTTCCTGGTAACGAACTTTGCCGTCTGGGTGCAGTCGGCCAGCGGGGTATCACCGATGGCATTTTATGACGCCAGCATCCAGGGCCTGCTGCACTGCTACGGACAGGCACTGCCATTTTTCCGTTACACGCTTGCCGGAGACCTCTGTTTCACCACCGTTCTTTTCGGTGGCTGGGCCCTGGCCGCCGCTGCGATTGAGAAAAGCAGCGAGAAGAGGCTGGCAGCGAGTAACTCCTAGTTGCCACCTGGAGCGTCTGCACCTGGAGCGTCTGCGGCCGGACCAGCACCTGGGAGTACCGGCTTTCTTGTTTTCACGACAAGTGCTTCCAGGTCCCGAGTTTTCTTGCGAACTTCCTTGAGCACGTCATCCAGCTTCACCGTCTCAATCGGTTTGCGAGGTTTCTTGTCACCCACCTTCTTCGGCGTAAGCTCTGGTTCGGCGAGTACTTTCATGATCTCATCCACGGCATCCACGATCTTCTGGACCTCCGTCTGTCCCTCGGCTTTCGCTGCCAACATCAGGCCACTGGATGATTCACCACCCGTACCAAGACCTTGCTGGACGTAGAAAAGCTGGTACTTCAAACGTCGGCGAGTGTACTGTACGCTGGTCGCTTCTTCAGGCTTGAGCTGGTCTTCCGTCGCCGCCCCTCCTCCGCTACCACCGCCGAACATCCCGGACATGTCATCCATTCCGCCACCTCCGGCCATCATCGACTCCATTCCACCGGTGCCACCACCTGCCATGTCCATGGACCCACCCCCGCTGTCCTGGGCCTTGTTCTTTTTCTTCTTGGATTCTTCCACACGAGCGATCTCGTTTCTGCATGCCTGCGCGGCAAGGGCTCCCAGTGCATAAGCTGCCGGAACCGCAGCGATGGTCGTCTGGGCATCATACTGGAAGCCCGAGAGCGAACGGGCTGCCGTCAGCCGTAACGACATCGGAGAGTCCTCATCAACCGTAAAAGCGCCAATGGTTGAAAGAACCTGGGCATCCGGATCCGTACCAAGCATTGCCAGCACATCGATCCCTCTTCGTTGCAGCCAGACATGCCCCTCGGAGCTGCGGCCTGGAGGGGGATCGCGGAGCTGGATCAACTGGGTCGCCAGCCCACGGATAATCGTCTTGCCCTGTTGAGGAATCTGTACCTGGGGAGGATGATACCGGTCGAGTGTTGTATGGCGCAGAATGCCGATCCATGCACCCAGTTGCAGTGCATCCATCTGGTCGGGTTTCTGGAGCTGGCCAACCATGAAACCGAGCGCCTGCCGCGACGGGACCGGTACAATCCTGGCACCGGTGTTCGGATTGAACATCTC
>JAPYUD010000378.1:0-4138 GCA_029936215.1 Pirellulaceae bacterium
GCACAATCTTGATCGCCTCTTCTGCCTCCTTGAGTTTCTCCCGCAGGATCTCCATTACTTCGGGGGTATAAATCGCCGGCGCCACAAAGTACTCGTGCTCGGTGCAAATTGTCTTTTCCCAGGCCTCGTAAATCGTGGCCCAGTAAACTTCCATCGGCCTGGCAGCCGGGCCGTAGAAGCGAGGATAGAAGTCCACCAGAACGGCATCCAGATCCACGTCGGGATTCCAGAGCAGCTGTGCTCTCAGGTAGAGGTTTAGGAAGGTTGTACCCAGTGCACCACGGCTCTCGGTATTCACTCCCAGGATTCCTGCCCTGCGGTAATGCTGTACATCCTGCCGGAATGCCTGGTGCGAGGGGTTGGGAATATCCCGCCAGACAAGCATCCCCTGGTCGTAGTCGTAGATACAGAGTCGACCTTCCATCACACGTGCCCATTTCTGGAGCATCTGCCGGTACTCCTGCCGCGGGGGCGATTGCGGGTCATCCATCCCGTGGATCGGATCGATATCGATGGGGGCCAGTTCACAGAAGAGTGACTTCTCGGCAACCATCGGCCGCACCGGTGGGATTGTCATATTCGCGTAGGCCAGGAAACCGATCTTCCCTGTGCTGTCCGGATATTTCTGCTGGAGCCGCCGGGCCACGTTGTTATAGAGTTCGAGCATCGGGTCCGTGACAGACCAACGGACGAAGTACTTGTCCCACTGCAACTTCATCAGTTTGACATCCCCTGGATAGGACGAATCGTAAGATCCATCCTCCATTCCCAGGGAGAACATGCCTCCCCCGGCAAACGTCTTTTCCACCTGCTTGACCACGTGGTCAGCCGTCTCGGGGGCGGTAATCGGAAACTGGAAGGTCCCCTTGCCCACTCCCCGGGTGTATTTCCCCAGTGCATGGCCGGTCGGCGGCATGACGGCCCGGTCATTCATCATGTTCCTTTGCCGGAACTCAGCCGCCCCTGACCCATCACCAAGCCAGGAGAGCCAGTAAGTACGTATCTCGAAGGGGGAACTGTACGCCTCGTCGAGCTTTCCCACGCCGAGGTCCGGTTGCTCGGGAATACACTCGCCGAACTCCGTTGGCATGTACCATCGACAGCCCCAAAGATGCAGAAGCCGCGCAGCTGCATAGTAATGCGCCAGGTCATTATTTCCTGCCAGGTAGACCCGTCGTCCGTCGCGTCGAAGGACAATGCCATCGGTGCGAAGCAGTGCCTTTTCTTTCAGCACAGCGGAGAGTGAAGCGACCAGCGTGGGTTCAAGCTCGAGCGCCTTTTTCCCCACCACCAGCAAGGGACTTTTCCCGGCCAGCGCCGCGGCGATCGCCTGGTCATTCTCTGCCAGCGCTGGTCTATCACCGGACATTATCCCGATGTACTTGACCAGGTCGGCAGCCGCCTGCTTTTCTTTTTCCCCGGCAGACGGGGAGACAATCACAATCGCCTCGACCGTCCCGCCCGACGCAACCACCAGGTCATTCTTTCCAGCCGTGCCGGCCGTCGACGCTTCACACGGCGCATTGGCAACCAGAAACAGGACACACCAACCGAGGCAGAAGGTCACATTCTTCATCGCATCATCCATCCAGACCCTTGTCACACGCCACCGAGACCTCAACACTGACCCAAGACTAGTAATCTGGCCCCTGCCGTACAAGGCAATACCCGGGGAGAATGGCCGGATCCGATCTTTTTCGTTATCCGGCGATATTCTGTTATAATCAGTAAATGCAAAACACCCTCCTTCGACTTGGCCTGGCAGCCACCTTTCTCGCTCCCACCATTCTTGTGGCCTTCGGCCCTGGAGACGATCCGGCGCCCGTGGCAGGTTACATCCTCCGTTCTCCCCAACCCAAACACCTGCCAACACTGATCGGAGCCCTCCGCGGCTCCGGGTGCAAGGCGAAACACACGGACGTTGGTGACGCGATTGTCGAACTCGGTTCCCATTCGGTTCCAGCCCTGGTATCCCGCCTGGAAGGATCCAAGAAGTGGTGGATTCAGCTGGAGGCCGTCTACCTACTGGGCTTGATCGGCCCGGATGCAGAAAAGGCCCTTCCCGCCCTGGATAAATTTGTCAGCGAGAAACACCACCCTTTACCCGCTCGAAATGCAACCGCCGCTGTTGCCGCCATTCGCGGTGATCTCAAGACGCTGATCGCGATGATCGACCAGCGGGGCGGTGGCGCAGACGACTTCGCCATCGAACTCCTTGGGCGGGTGGGGCCAAAAGCGACTTCTGCCCTTCCCGCCCTCAAAAAGCACATCACCGATCACCCCCTCAGCAATCGCCGCTCCACAGCAGAGAAGGCGGTCAAGGCGATCACCGGTTCCGCTGGTCCCTGATCGACATTTCCAATCCCTCCGGTTCCGGTTTGGAAATAGCTAGACCGCGCACGTCGCGAGCGGTATGTTAGTGATCAACTCACCGTACAAGTGTTGCATCCTCCTTTTGAAGGTTCCGGACAATGAAAAACGTTGCCCTCCCAGTACTCACCGCTGGCCTGCTGGCCTTCCTCTTTTCCACCTATCCAGGCAGTCTGGATACTAGCCACGCAGCGGCTCCCAAGAAGGCCGCGGCCAAGCAGATCGATAATGTGCAGACTGGAAATCCTGGTTTCAAACGAATTGGGCGACTTGGTTTTGGTCCCGACGGACTCCTATTGGTTGCCGATCCGGCGTCCGCCGCAATCGTCGCCATTGATACCGGTGACAAGGGACCGGTCCAGAAGCTCAAGAAGAAGGTCAGCAATGTGGACGAGTTGATCGCCGGTGCCATGGGCGCCGAGTCAGACGGGGTGGAGATCGTCGACATGGCGGTTAACCCGCAGAGCGGCTTGATCTACCTGTCGGTGCAGCGGAAGCAGGACGCTCGCTACGCAATCCTGACGGTCAACGCGGACGGCAAGGTCGGGGTACTGAGTCTGGAGAAGGTAAAGTACGTCAAGGTCACACTTCCCCTGAGCGAGGGAGCCACGATCAGTAATATCACCGGCGTGGAATTCTCCAAGAACCGCGTACTGGCAGCTGGCCAGTCGAATGAGGAATTCGTTAGTAAGATCTACTCCCTTCCGCTGCCACTGACGCATGGCTCTTCGGCAAGCGTCTACAGTACCGAGACGTATCACGTTGCCCACGGTCGATGGGAAACCCGTGCTCCGATTCGGTCATTTGTTCCCTATGAGGAAAATGGGAAAAGCTACATCGTCGGTTCTTTCTCCTGCACCCCGATCGCCAAGTTTCCGCTTGATGACATCGAATCCGGCAGCAAGGTGAAGGGAATCAGCGTGGTGGAACTTGGATCGGGGAATCTGCCGGTCGACATGTTCACTTACAAGAAAGATGGCAAGCAGTGGTTGATCACGAATACCAACCGTTTTCATCACGCCAAACGCCCGCTCGGACCTAGCCAGTACTGGGGAGTACGAGTAGACATGTCGTACCTTGGTTCGGAGAAGACCAACGAGGAAGCAGCCCGCAGGGATGTCTCCGCCAAGGCCGGCCCGGACGGCATCGAGGTGGTCGAGCAGCTCTTCTTTGCCAAGCACGTGGACAAGCTGAGCGATACCGAGATGGTGGTCCTGCGAGACAACAAGGGTCACCTCGACCTGGAAATTTCGCCACTACCGTGATCACCTCTCACGCCTATTTGTCCAGCTGGGGACTGGTGCTTGCGGTGGCACTGCTGGCATCCGCCTGTGACAGCAGACCGACGCGGTCACCACACGCGGAGCTGGTTGTTGACCCACTGCCTATTTCCCTGCAACTGACAAACCTGCCAGCGGGTGTGAAACTCGACCAGGATCAGCCGTGGCAGCAGGCCCTTCGACTTCATCACGTGAATACCCAGGGCCAGCTTGCTCCACCGGTGGCCGGAACTTACCGAGTGGTCGGCAGCCGGGTGGAATTTGAACCTGCCTTTCCACTCCTTCCGGGCCATGATTACACAATCCAATTCGATCCCTCCGCCATTCCCCCTCTGGCTGGCCTGACTGAACCTCTGGAAGTTCATTTCCGCACCGCAGAGGACCCGCAGCAGCGAACCACGCCAAGGGTGGTTGCCATTTACCCATCCGGGGATCTGCTCCCGGCTAATCACCTCAAGTTTTATATTGATTTCTCGGAACCAATGGTT
>JAPYUD010000379.1:0-4121 GCA_029936215.1 Pirellulaceae bacterium
GTCTCGACCTGCCTACAGGAAAGGTAATTTGGACGTACACCAGCGGCGGGGCAATACGGATCGCCCCCTGTTTTTCCTACGGAAAAGTATATTTCGGTTCAGATGATGGCTACGCTTATTGCCTCGATGGCGAAACCGGTGAACTGGTGTGGAAACGTGATCCTCTATCACTTTCAGGGGCTCGCGAGGACAAGGATGACGGCGCACAACGCCTGATCATTAACAATCAGCGGGCGATTCCGTACTGGCCCATACGGAGCGGCGTGAGCGTCGTCGACGGAACGGCCTATTTCGCAGCTTCCATGCTCCCCTGGCGCGAATCCTACCTTTGTGCCGTGGATGCGGTTGAGGGACGACTGAAGACCCCGTCGCATTATGCGAAACGCGTGAATGGTCAGACCATGGAGGGGGCAATCGCGGTAAGCCCAGGGCAATTGGTGGTTCCCCAGGGGCGGGTCGCCCCGGTTCTGTTCGATCGGAAAAACGGGAAGAATCTTGGCGCCCTCAAGGGCGGCGGAGGTTGCTTTGTTGTTGTTTCTCCCGAAGGTTCCGTGTTCCATGGCCCCGGAAACAAGACCGGGTGGATCACCTCGAGTAATGGAAATTCACGTGAGACGATTGCTACATATGCTGGCGGCAATGTGTTGTGCATCGACGGGGACCATTCCTTTCTTCTCACCGATACGACGCTAGCTGCCACAAATTTCAGGGAACGGAAGAAACTCTGGAATATTCCATCCGACGCGCCACACACGATGATTCTTGCCAGCAACGTAGTGGTCTGCGGAGGAATGGACCGTGTTGTGATTTACGATCGCCGGGATGGGAAGGAACTCTGGAGGGCAACCGTCAATGGCCACGTGCATGAACTCGCCATCGTGTCAGGGGACTTGCTTGTAAGTACCGATACCGGAGAGGTGACATGTTTTGGTACTGGCGGTTTGATTGAGATTCCCGAGGGGGCCGCTGTCCCAACCGTGAACGTTCCGGCTGCGGCGGTGGTTCCGGTGACAACCCCCGGGATCATAAGCCAGTGGATTTTTCATCCCGGAATGATGAAGAACGGCTCCCTTCCCGACCTTGCCGGAAAGAATGCGTTAAGGCTCCCGGCCGGCAGCCACTTTGAATCTCTCGGCAAACACCAGGCTCTTTCCCTCCTTGAAACCCCCGGCACGATCACCGTTCGTGAACGTTACCAGGAAGCAGGCATGCCAACCTCGGCCATAACGGCAGAGGCCTGGGTGCGGATCGATCAGCCGCTGAGGTGGGGCGGAATCGTTGGCGCGATACAAGACAATGGGGATTACGAACGAGGTTGGATCCTCGGATATGTCGACGACCGTTTCAGTTTTGCGGTTGCCTCGGAGAAGGAACCGATCGTGTTGACCTATTTGACCGCAACGACACCCTTCGAAAAGGGCCGCTGGTACCACGTGGCGGGAACATATGACGGAAAAGTCATGAAAATCTATGTGGATGGTGAACAACGAGGGGAAAACTCGGTGCAGGAAGGGCTGATTAGCTATCCTCCCAAAACGAGTTTGAATATCGGTGGATACCGCGATGAGAATGAAAACTATCCCATGCAGGGGATGCTGCACGAGATTCGCATTTACGGAAAGGCCCTGGACGGCCCGGCCATCAAGGAACACGCGTCCTCGCGTATTCTGCATAGCCCTCTCCTGGCCACGCTTCCTTTTGGCCCGTATCTCCAGTTCCTGGATTCCGGATCGGCCATCATTCGCTGGGAATTGAAAGACGGTGTCGATTCTGTGGTTGTCTTGAAAGATGGGCCAGGGCGAAGGACCTTCGCAAACGCAACCTCAGACGGGATGCAGGAAGTCGTTATCAGCGGCTTGAAGCGAAACCGCCAGTACCAGTATCGCGTGGAAATTACGACCCCGGAGGAGCAAGCACACACCGAATGGTATGACTGCGATACCTTCTTCAATTACGCTACCGACGAACCGCCCGACTCCTCGAGACAATTCGGTGACGAGAAGTGGGGACGGTCCGAACACCTCGCCAGGCAACTTGCAACTCCAGGCGGCATCTGTGTTGTCCTGGGACTGGAGGATGCCAAGCTCGCAGTGCAACTGGCGCTCGCCACCGGCATGCGTGTAATAGCCTTCGATGAACGACAGGAGGTGGTGGACTCGATTCGCAACACACTCATTGAACTGGGTCTATACGGAACCCATGTATCTGTTCACGCCGTGGATAACCTCGAACACGTACCTCTTGCCAGCATGGTTGCAAACGTGGTCTTTTCCGAGATGCAGTTGTCCGCTCCAGAACGCCCGTTCCCGTGGGCCGAGGCATACCGGATTACCCAGCCAAATGGCGGTGTACTGATGGGGCGACTCGGGCAGGCAGATCTCAAGGAAACCTTTAAATCCCTCTCGCTGGAAATCAATACCGAAGAGATCGGCGGGTTGAACCTCTTGTTTGGCCGCCGAAGTGAATTACCGGGGGCAGGGGAGTGGTCGCACCTTTATGGCCGACCAGATAACTCAGCATTCGGCGGCGAGACGCTTCAGGGGGTAAAACGGCGAGAGGATCTACAGGTTCAGTGGATTGGCCGACCGGGCGCACGTTACCAGCCGGACCGAAATGGGCGAAAACCGTCGCCACTGTCGATTGGCGGACGGTTGTACCTCCAGGGCCTGCAACGGATTATTGCACTGAACGCCTACAACGGGTCTATCCTTTGGGCTCTAGAAATACCTGCCATGGGCCGGTTTAACATGCCGAGGGATTGCAGCAACTGGTGTGCTGACGAGGACTACGTTTACCTTTCCATCGATCAGGAATGTTGGATGTTGGATGGAAAGACAGGAGAACTGGTGCGCCGGTTCCAGGTGCCTGTCGAGGAGAACGACGAGCATGAATTCAACTGGGGTTACATCGCATCGACAGATGACCTGATCCTTGGAAGCGCAGTCAAGGCCGACGCGCCGTTTCGAAATTTCTGGGGTGGCGCAAACGAGGGTTGGTATGACGCACGGGAAGGGGACGCCACCGGAAAGATCTGCTCGGACCGGTTCTTTGCCTTCAACAAGAAGACTGGCGAGGTCCAGTGGAGTTATGCCGGGGGCCTGCTTGTGAACCCCACCCTTACGGCCAGTCGCGACCGCGTCTTTTTCGTTGAAAACAGAAACACCGAACTTATCGAAAGTGGCGACCGTCGCGTCTCCGACAAGCGGCTCTGGGAAGACCTGTACCTGGTCTCGCTGGACCGACGTACCGGAAAGAAGCTATGGGAATACTCGCTTGTTACGGAACCGGGGAGCGTTGTTTTTTACCTCGCCCATTCGGGAAACAGGTTGTCCCTCGTTGCCTCGTCTAACAAGCAATACCATGTCTATGTCTTTGATTCGGATGCCGGCGAGGCAAACTGGGAAAATCATTTTCCCTGGCCAAGCGACAATCACGGTGGGCACATGTCCAGGCCTGCCATTGTGGGGAAAACGCTCTACGTTCGACCCCGCGCTTATGACCTTTCGACGGGCGAGGTTCTGGATAAGACCGTGCCCATGGGTGGATGCGGAACGTATGCGGCGACCAGTGGCGCACTCTTTTTCCGTTCCGGAAATGTGACGGTATGGGATCGCGAATCGGGCAAGACAACAGCCTGGAATCGGCTGAGGCCTGATTGTTGGCTGAGCACGATACCAGCCGGTGGAATGCTTTTGTCGCCCGAGGGAGGCGGTGGGTGCAGTTGCGGTTCGTGGATGGAGACCTCTATTGGTTTTATGCCCCGGGCGTTTAGTGATAAATAAGGAACTAGGGAGAATTTGATTTAATGGGAGAACACATGAAAGGGATCGTCCGACTGACGCGATCCGTCACATTGATGGTTTTGCTTGCAGTGTTGGCTCAATCTGGCAACCTGTCGGCTGCCGACTGGTGGCAATTTCGAGGACCCCTTGGTAACGGCGTCGCTGGCCAGGCAGATCTCCCTGTCAAATGGGATACAGAAACCAACGTTCGATGGAAAATCCCCCTTTCTGGGCAGGGTTGGTCCTCCCCGCTGATCGTTGGGGGCCGTATTTATCTGACCGCCGCGGTACCGACCGATTCCGGTTATTCCCTTCGCGCCTTAGCAATGGAAGCTGTCA
>JAPYUD010000380.1:0-4103 GCA_029936215.1 Pirellulaceae bacterium
ACCCCCCGGCTGGACGAGTACTCGCTCCGCTTTGATCGTTAGACGACAGGACTATTTCTCGGCAAAGCCGATCTCGGCGATCGAGGCCCAGGGGCCATCGCTGACCTCCGAGAGTGCCCGGATCCTGACATAACGTCCACTGGCCGGGGCGGCCAGTTTCAGCTGCTGGGCATTCTTGGTTTTCTTCAGCGTGGCGGTGATCGCCGGATCGCCGAATTCCTCCGGGTCATCAGAAATCGATATCTCGCACTTCTTGATCCCACCGTTAAACCCGCCGTCCTGTCGGGCCAGGTACCAGACAGCCGTCAACGTGCGTTTCTTGCCCAGGTCAATCACCAGCTCGTGCGGGTGCTTGGCGAGTTTTTCCGACCACTGCGTGTGCCAGTGGGTGGCGGGAACACCATCGATGGCATGCACGGCGCGGCGGCCGCTGACTGTCGATTCACTACTGAAGCGGACAACACTCAGTTCCTTGAAGGGAACCAGTTGTTTCGCCGGAAGCGACTGCATCGTGCCAGCCGGCGCACTAGCAGGCCGGCTCGTTCCCCACTTGGCCCAGCGGTCTCGCTCGTGAATCGCCCGGTCAAAAAAGATTCCCTCCTCGGCTGGCTCGTGTGCCTGCCCGGCAAACTCCTTCATGCGGGCCAGGATCTCCGGGTGCTCAGCGGAAACGTCATTCTGTTCGCTGACGTCCGTTGTCAGCTCGTAGAGTGCCCACTCGCCGGACCGGCCGGCAAGGATCGCTTTCCAGTTCTCCATCCGCACCGCCACCTGCTGGCCCAGCTCCCAGTAAAGGTACTCATGTTTCTTCTGTTTTTGCGGCCGGCCCAGCAACTCGGGAATGATCGAGATTCCATCACTCTCCTGGGGACATCGAACCCCGGCCAGTTCACAGAACGTCGGCATCACGTCCGGGAAGTACCAGAGGTGGTCGCTCACCTGGCCTGGCTCGATCTTCCCCGGCCAACGGGCGATCATGGGGATCCGCAGGCCCCCCTCGTAGAGCGTCCCCTTGCGTCCCCGGAACTCGACCCCGGTGCGAGGGTTGACATTTGGCGCGTGAAAGCCCCGTGGCGAATCCGCGCTTGCAAAATAGTCATTACCGCCGTTGTCTCCGCAGAAGATGACAAGCGTCTTCTCGTCCAGTTCCAGTTCCTCGAGTAGCGAGATTACCTCGCCCACCTGCCGATCCACCATGCTCACCATGGCGGCGTAACGGCGTGCTTCCAGCGGCCACTCCTTGTCCCTGTAGATTGCCCAGGCGGGATCCTCCTCGGGGATGTCGAACAGCCCATGCGGCGGGGTGATCGGCAGGTAACAAAAGAATGGTCGGTCGGCATTTTCACGGATGAAGCGGGTCGCCGCGTTGAAAATCTCGTAGTGGGCGTAGGTCTCGCCTGTGCGTCCTCCCTCGTTTCCCGGCAGTTCCACTTCCTTGCTGTTCCTCACCAGGTAGGGCGGATAATAACTGTGGGCATGAACCTGGTCGTAATAGCCAAAGAAGGTATCAAAGCCGTGTTCCTCCGGTACGCCGGTAGAACCACGGCCACCACATCCCCACTTGCCAAAGCCCCCGGTCGCGTAGCCTGCCTTCCCCAGCAACGAGGCAACGGTCACCTCACCGGCCCTGAGCGGCGTTCCCCCGCCATTGGACCGCACCGAGGTATGGCCGGAGTGCTTGCCGGTCATCAGGATACAGCGCGTGGGAGCGCAGAGTGACGAACCGGCCAGCCCCTGGGTAAACCGCATCCCCTGCTTTGCCAGGTCATCAATACTGGGCGTCTGGATATGGGGGTGGCCCATGTGGGAGAGCTCGTAGTAGCCCAGCTCATCGGCCATGATGTAGACAATATTGGGCCTGGTAGCGGCCCTGGCCGGTTCACCAGCGAGAGCAACCAACAGCGTGGCAACGAGCAGGGCAAGCGTGGATCGAAAAAATAGCATGGCTGGAGGACCCTCGTTATGGAGTTCGGAGTTCGTTCCATGATAATGCCCTGCTTCGCTGGGAAGAAGGAATGGAGGACCCTATGATGAGAGATTCAGACAGATTTCACTTCATCCGTCAGAGCTGAAACCATGACCTCCCACAAGCGATTTATTCTTTCCCTGGCAGTCCTTTTTGCAACGGTTGCCATTGCAACTCCCCTGGCAGCAAAGGATCTCCGCCGCAAGACCGAGCTGGACCGGTACGTCGCCGCGCCGGACGACAGTTACCAGTGGAAGGTGGTAAGCAGCACAAAGTCCGCTGGCATGACAACCGTGGTGGTCGACATGATCTCGCAGACCTGGCGGACCGAGGAGGAGGTGGACCGTCCTGTCTGGCAACACTGGCTCACGGTCGCCATCCCGGACAAGCCCAAATCGGATGTCGCCATGCTCGTGGTTGGCGGCGGAGGCAACGGCGGCGACCCGCCAACCGGAACGTCGACAATCGTCCAGGTGATTTCCCGCTCGACAGAAACTGTGGTTGCCGAGCTGAAGATGATACCCAACCAGCCCCTGGTCTTTCACAAGGACGGGCAGCGTCGCACCGAGGACGACCTGATCGGCTATACCTGGGACCAGTACCTGAAGACCGGGGATGCCACCTGGCCAGCTCGTAACCCGATGGTCAAGGCCTGCGTGCGGGCAATGGACACGATCACGGCGCTGACCTCCAGCGAGGAGGGAGGCTCCAACCCGGTGAAAAGGTTCGTGGTGGCGGGCGGTTCCAAGCGAGGCTGGACGACCTGGCTGACCGGGGCGGTCGACAAACGGGTGGTTGCCATCGTGCCAATCGTGATTGACGTGCTGAACGTCAAGGAATTCAACTCCCACCACTTTGGTGCCTACGGCTTCTGGGCTCCGTCGATCGGTAATTACGTCGAGCACGGGATCACGGAGCGAGGAAACCATCCTCGCATGCAGTCGCTTTACGAGCTGGTCGATCCCTATTACTACCGGCACCGGCTGACAATGCCCAAGTACATCGTCAATGCGTCTGGCGACCAGTTCTTCCTGCCCGATTCCTCGCAGTTTTACTTCGATGAGCTGCGTGGACAGAAGAACCTTCGCTATGTCCCGAATGCCGACCACGGGCTCAACGGGACGGATGCCATCCAGACAATCACGGCATTTTATTCACTGGTTATTAAAGGCCGGGCAACGCCCACGTTTTCCTGGAAACACGAAAGAGACGGATTCCTGCGGGTCAAGGTGGCGGAGAAGCCAACGGAGGTGAAACTCTGGCAGGCAACGAACCCGAATGCCCGGGATTTTCGTGTTGAGACGCTCGGCCGCAAGTACACCAGCGAGGTACTCGAGCCTGATACCAACGGCGAATACACCGCCTCGATCTCGGAACCGAAGAGCGGCTGGACGGCCTACTTCGTCGAACTCACGTATGACACCGGTGGTCCCTTTCCCCTGAAACTGACAACCAACGTCAAGGTGATTCCTGACCTGCTTCCTTTCAAGGACAAGGATTCGCAGCGGCCCTCCACGATCACGATGCAGGCGGTTGCACCCAACCAGGAGGCCGTGGACAAGCTGGCCGAGGCGATCAAGTCCGAAGAACTTGGCAAGCTGGCCTCGTCCATGCAGCTCTTCGTCGGTCCTACCGGCGAATCACCGGCCGAGCTGACCGTGCGGCTTAACTGGAAACCGCTGGGGCGATTCCGGCCCGGGCTGGAAGCTTCCGGCGGGCTGCTCCGCAGCCTGCAGTACACGGAATTACGATTCTGGTACGAATCGGGGCCGCGCAAGGAAGACTAGCAGCAGGCCGGGAATTTTCTAGAGCCCTGGAATGGGCGCCTCCGGGTCCAGATCCTCACCCTGCCAGTTCACCTTGCCATCCTTATATATGAGGATGCGGTGCTTGCTCCCCGGGGCCGGCTGTCGGTCCAATTCTGGCAGGAACCTCCGATGGCGGGCCAGCACGCCGGCATGCTGTGGAGTCGCTGCCAGGTTATGCCATTCGTTGGGATCCGCCTGCATGTCGTAAAGTTCCTCGCTGCCGTCCGCGTAATGGACGTAACGCCAGTTCTCCGATCGCACGGCGTGGTTGCCACGATTGTGGGTCGTGATCGCCGGCCAGCGGCGACGGGCCGAGGCATCCTCAAGCT
>JAPYUD010000381.1:0-4071 GCA_029936215.1 Pirellulaceae bacterium
AGATGCCTTCGTCTGTGGCAACTCGGTATTGACCAAGCCCGCCGAGACCCGGCGACTGGTCGGCTACATGCCGGATTTCTTCGGGGTCTATGACGACATGAAGGTGATCGAGTACCTGGAATTCTTTGCGGCAGCTTACCGGATTAGTGGTGCCGAGCGCCGCCGGCGATGTAACGAAATGCTGGAGATCGTTGACCTGGACTTCAAGCGGGATGCATTTGCGAACACGCTCTCGCGGGGACAGACACAACGCCTTGGGCTGGCACGGGTGCTGCTGCATGACCCCAGTGTGTTGCTGCTGGATGAACCGCTCAGTGGCCTGGACCCCAGGGCGCGGATCGAGATGCGAGACCTGCTCAGGCGGCTGGGCAAGATGGGAAAAACAATTATCGTTTCCAGCCATATCCTGCCAGAACTGGCTGATGTCTGTAACAAGATCGGGATCATCGATCGTGGCGTGATGACCGTGAATGCAGCGGTGGCCGACGTGATGAGACAGGTTCGTGAACGGATCGTGCTGCATGTCCAGGTTGCCGAGCGACAGCAGGAAGCGGCCACGGTGCTCCAGGAGCAGGATGAAGTGGACAGCGTGATTGAGGCCGATGCACGGCTGGTGGTAACGCTCAAGGCCGATGCCACCAGCTACAGCTCACTTGCCCGCTTGTTAATCGAGGCCGGTTTTGACCTGCTGTTGTTCCAGGAAGAGGAAGTGAACCTGGAAGCTGCCTTCATGGCACTGACCCGTGGACTGGGAAAAAAAATCTAACCCCCAACCTCACCATGCCTGATCATCCCGCCACCCTGGCCGAACTGCGCGAGAGCGGCTGGAAGTCCAGGACCGTGAAAGAGGAGTTGCGGGAGAACTTCGTGCGGGCATTGGAAGCCGGAGAGGATCTCTTTCCGGGCATTATCGGTTTCGACGATACCGTGATCCCGGAGGTAAGCCTGGCCATCATGGCAGGCCATGACATGCTCTTTTTGGGTGAGAAAGGGCAGGCCAAGAGCCGCCTGATGCGGGCGCTGGCGCGTTTCCTGGATCGGCAGGTTCCCTACCTTGATATTCCCGGTGTCGTCGTGCACGAGGATCCCCTGGCGCCGATCACCAGCAGGGCCCGGGAATTTCTCAGCCAGCACCCGGAGGACCAGGTGCCGATTCTCTGGTGGGCAGCCGAGGATCGCTATGCGGAACGGCTTTCCCCAGGAACAAAATTCGCCGACGTGATCGGTGAGATCGATCCGGGGAAACTCGCCAGTGGAGCCAGCATGTCGACCGAGGACGCCCTTCACTTTGGATTGATCCCTCGCATGCACCGGGGGATTTTTGCAATGAACGAGCTGCCGGAACTGGACGAGCTGGTGCAGGTCGGGATGTTCAATATTCTCGAGGAACGGGATGTGCAGATCCGGGGCTATCCGATCCGCTTTGAGATCGACCTGCTGATGCTCTTCTCGGCAAACCCGGCGACGTACAACCGAAGTGGCAAGGTGATCCCCCAGCTGAAGGACCGTATCGGGTCGATGATTCGCACCCACTACCCGCTCGAGCGGGCCCTGGGGGTGGAGATCATGGAACAGGAGTCGGGCGCCGACCTGGATGGGGATTTCCCGGTGGTGGTTCCCTATTTCATGCGCGAGATCGTCGAGCAGATCTCGATCGAGGCGCGCACGTCGCGTTACGTCGACCAGCAGTCGGGAGTGAGTGCCCGACTGAGTGTTGCCAATTACCGCACCATGGTCGCCAGTGCTCGGCGGCGAGCAATCCTGCTGGGGGAAAGCCCGGCGGTGCCGAGGATCAGCGACCTGGCCCACTTCAGCTCCTCCTCGCTGGGCAAGCTTGAACTGGACCTGATGGGGAGCCACCAGATGAGCGAGCAGCAGGTCCTGGAGTCGGTCGTGGCCCAGGCGGTGCAGGTGGTCTTCGAGGAGTATGTGGAAAGACATGGCCTGGAGGAGATCGGCGAGGTGTTTGGTAAGGGCATGCGGATCGAGGTGGGCGATCTGCTGCCGTCGTCCGTTTACGCCGAACGCCTGAAGCAGGTTCCGCAGGTCTGGCATCGTGCCTTTGAAGTCAATGCCGGGGAAGATCCGGCGATCCGCGCCTCCTGTGTGGAGTTCGTGCTGGCTGGCCTTTACGCGCAGGACATGATTTCCCGAGTACAGCGGCACGGACAGGTGACATACGAAATTCCTGACATCGAGCCGGAACTGGATTCCTAGGAAAATAGGGGCATGCTGGGGTCTTTCTTTTCCCATCAGTGCAATGTTAAATTGGGTAGTATGAGTAGCTTTGGGGATATGCCTGCGGCCCTGTCCATGTAGCGGTTTTTGCGCTCTTTTTTCTGGTTGGTCGTGTCTCATGAGTCGAGCTATCCGATCGCTTCGCCGCCGGTCGCAACGATGCAATCGACGAGCGCTGACAGGTAATGCTTGTTACTTTCGTCCCGCCGTTGAACATCTCGAGGAGCGCCGCCTGCTGGCTGTTAACCTGGCCCCGGTCAATAATGTGCCCACCGAGTTTCAGGTGGCGACGGAGTTAATACCCTTTGGCTTCACCGCCTTTCGCCAAAACCAGATCTCGATCAGCGACGCAGATGCTGGAAACGACCCCCTCGAGCTCACTCTGGATGTTCCCTTTGTGAATGCCAAGCCAGCGGGAACTCTTACCCTGGTGAACAGGGGCCAGGTGCCAAACGGTGAGCTTGAATTTCTCACTGGTACTGGTGTTAACGATTTCACTGTGAAAATCAGGGGCTCCCAGGCGAATATCAACCTTGCCCTCTCCTGGGTCTCCTTCTTCCCGACCAATGCCGCTGTTGGAGACGTCGCTGTCATCGATGTTTTTACCGATGACCTGGGGAACAACGGTTCTGGAGGGCCGAGGTTCGACTTGGATCAGATTGTGGTAAAGGTCCTTCCCGCCGGAGTTACTTTCCCGGAGTCCCCCGTCTGGACGACCACCCCCTCTGCCCTGGACCCATCGTTCGATCTTGATGGGGTGAAGGCGTTTGGGGAAACCGGTGCCCTGGACTATATCGACCAGATGCAGTTATTGCCCGACGGTCGTATCGTTGCCGCGGGAATAGCCGGGGATGAGGTTGCCCTGTTCCGATTCAATACCAATCTCGTACCTGACGCGACTTTCGGCAACGCTGGAATTCTCAAGACCGGTATTGCCGATACCGCTCTTCCAGGAACCCTGCTGGAAGTTGAAGAGGATAGTGTGGGATGTTACCTGGTGGGTGGCGGCAGACGGCTTTTCAAGTATTTTCCTGATGGCTCCCTGGATACAAGTTTTGGCCAGGGCGGGACCGGTTTTGTCGATTTTGGCAGGGAGATGGGATTCTGGGATCTCGATTTCCAGGCCGATGGCACGATACTGCTTGTCAATGATGATGGACTCCAGAAGTTGTCAGGGGATGGGAATAATCTGGGCCAGCTGGTCACTGGCGATTACCGCGGCGTGAAGGCCCTGGATAACAGCGAGTTTTTTCTTGTCAGAGATACTTTCGGTGTAGACCGTTTTGACCAGGCAGGTACCCCGCTTGACTCTTATGGCACGAACTCGGCCTTCGCAAGCTCGTTGTTGGAATTGCCGGATGAGCAGTTTCTCGTGGTCGGGGCTGATGATTCAGGTGACGTGCTGATTTCTCGTCACCAGCCCAACGGAGATCTCGATATCACTTTTGGTAGTAGCGGAACGACCGCCCTGGGGATCGCTGGACGGTCGAGTTTTGGTGCCCGGGCAACACTCCAGGCGGATGGGAAGATCCTTGTTGCTGGCCGGGCAACTGATATCACCAACGATGATTTTGTTTTCGTCGCGCGTTTGAGTTACAACGGCTCTCCCGATGTCACTTTCAACGGGGGCACAGAATCTTTTGTGACCATAGTGATCCCGCTTGCAGGAGATGATCATGCCTACGATGTAGTCTCGTTGGCCGATGGCAGGATCCTGGCGGCCGGGCTTGCTAATAACGATGTCGGTATGCTGCGGCTCAAGGGGGACTGGAATCCACCACTGATCGATGGGGTGGCATTGCAGACCGCGAATGAGGATCAAGGGGCCACGAC
>JAPYUD010000382.1:0-4042 GCA_029936215.1 Pirellulaceae bacterium
GCAGCCGCGAATTATGTTGTCCGGAGCTTTGGGGTACACAGCGCGATGCCAACTTCCACGGCATTGAAACTCTGCCCTCACGCCGTTTTGATGCCAGTTCGAATGAGCCATTACGCGGAGGTCAGCCGCTCACTTCGCGAGATCTTTTTCCGATATACGCCCCTTGTTGAACCGCTTGCACTGGACGAGGCTTTCCTGGATGTGTCTGGAAGCGAACGCCTGTTCGGTTCGCCGGAGGAGATGGCGAGAGAAATAAAAAAGGCAATTCATGACGAGTTGGGACTGGTGGCCTCGGTGGGCGTGGCGCCCAATAAATTCCTCGCAAAACTCGCAAGTGACCTTGAGAAACCCGATGGCCTGGTTGTTATTGCCCAGGAGAATTTCCAGGACGTTCTTGACCCTCTGCCAGTAGGGCGAATCTGGGGAGTCGGAAAAGCGACAGGGAAGACGTTCGAGCGACTTGGGATTCGCACCATCGGTGATTTAAGAGAATGCTCGCCCGGGGACCTGGAGAGCCGGTTCGGCAAGATGGGAGATCAAATCTGGTCGCTTGCTCACGGGATCGATAAGAGGCCCGTCATACCTGATCGGGAGGCAAAATCGATTTCCAACGAGACGACCTTTGCCAACGATATCGAGGACATGGAGATTCTGGAGTCCTGGTTGATGGAGCTTACTGAACAGGTTTCTCGTCGCCTTCGACGTTCCGGGATGCGGGCACGCACAGTACAGATCAAGGTCCGTTACGATGATTTCGAGACATTCACCCGGTCCATTTCCCTGTCGGACCCAACCACGTCGACCCAGGAAATCTGGCGATGCGCTGCCACAATGCTCAAGGAGCGTCTGCCGGAACGGTCCTTATGCATCCGCCTTCTGGGGGTGGGTGTCAGCAACCTGCAGCAACAGGGTTCAGTCCAGGGAGAGTTGTTTGATGATCCCGACCAGGAATCCCGCCTGGACGAGGTGACAGATGAAATCGAAGACCGTTTTGGCCGAGGGGCTGTGAACCGTGCGTCCAGCACGATGCGGACGACAAATCGGAAGCCTGAACCCGGTAACGAGAATTCCGGGCACCCGAGTGGGTAGTCTGGCCGGGGTGCAGACTTTAAAATGGCGTTCCGCCGAGCGGCGAAGGGACCGGGCATGTGCTGGGGACGGTGAGAGATGATGGATTTCCACGATGACATAAGAGAGAGTCTTCCTGCGGATGCCTTTTCCACGGAAACGGCAGAAGGAATCGTCGATTTGCCAAATCCGGTGGGCTACGGCGAATTTCCGCCACGCGCGCTGAAAGTGCCCAGCGCCCTTCATGCGGGATTGATCTTCCTCGCATTTCTTGGAACCCAGATGCTCGGCGGGCTGGTGATTGGTGTGATTGCTGCGTCCAGGGCGGCCGCCTCGGGCGTTGATCTCCAGGACCAGTCTGCCCTTGTGGATGCGATGCAGCCGCTTCTCATGGAATACCTTGCCTACGGGATGGTGCCGATCATGATCGCGTGTGGCCTGGTCGTCTGGTGGCTTACCGTTGTGACGGCGGCGGATGTGATTCGAAGTGGGGAGCCCACGGGAGTTGGGTGGACGGGGTTTTCCCTGTCTGGCGTTCTGACCGGAATGTTGCTTGGCGCGGCTGTATGTGTCGCCTTCATCGTGGCCTCGGCGACTCTGTTTGCAGATTTCCAACCAACCACGCAGGGGCAGCTGGCGGAAATGGGAAGTAGTGGCGGGATCAATAAAATACTCTGGGGTGTTGTTGCGGTCTGTTGTGCTCCGCTTGTCGAGGAATACCTGTTTCGTGGAATCATGCTGGCTGGCTTGTCCCGCTCGCTTGGCGTGCCAACCGCGGCGGTCATTTGCACGGTGGTATTCGTCGCACTTCATGTTCCGGAGTTGATCCATTACTGGCCGGGCTTTTTCGGTGTCGGCGGAATGGCGGTCGTGGCGATGTGGATGAGGATCCGAACGAAGTCACTCGGTCCGGCAATTGGGGTTCACCTCGGATACAACGGACTCCTGGTCCTGCTGGCGTCGCTGGCACCGCTGATGGTGGAAGTCTGACCTGGGAGCAGGAGTTTCAGCGACGAGCCGGGTCCCGCTCCATTGTCCGCATCAATCAAAGAGAGTTCCTCATCAGGATCTCCCCGCCAAGTGAAGTACGGTAGACGGACGGTCAACCATCGTTGCCTCTCTTTCGTGACAAGGGCGAGTTAACAAGGATTTATCCTGGCCAATGGGGGCTCGCGATATGCGCGTCCGCCTGTTTCCCGCCCGGCTCAAAACGGGCAGAAGTTGCAATTGTTTTGACCGACTATCAATTGTGTTATGCTGGGTCTCCTTGATGGCGATCGCCGTCATGACGGCAAAAAAGAACGCTAAACGGAGCGTGGTCATGTGGATCCCCAAATGGAAACGCGATGAGAAGAAGGGTGTGGACTCACCGGTCCCCACGCAGGTCCTTTCGAACGAGGAATTTATTCCACGCCCGCAAACAAAAAAACAGAAACAGTGGGAAACACTGATCACCGAGATGAACGAGGAGAAAGCACGCACGCTGGGAATGGACCGTCGCGATTTCGCCCGCACGTCGATGGGCATGGCGACCGCCTTTCTCGCCTCGAACATGGTGTACGGACCCTGCTGGGATGTGTCGGCAGAAGAGACGCTTGAAGAAGCTGCCGTGGAGGAGAAATGGCCCAAGGGTGAATATTTCATCATCGACGTGCAGAACCACTTCACGCAGGGATTCCCGCTCCGTTTCCGGACGGCGGAGTTCATGAAGAACATGGGTTTTGATCTAAAAAATGATGTTGCTTCCTATAGTTTTGCGAACTACGTGAAGGAGATCTTCTTCGATAGCGAAACAAGTATGTCAGTTATTTCGGGTGTCCCTGGCCGAGAAACCAACAAGGATGATGAGGGTCGAGTACTGGAAGGGAAGGACCGGCGGGGCGGATTGCTGCCAAGCTGGTTGATGTCCACGAGCAAGAAGCAAGTGAATGAACTGGCCGGTTCTCAACGGGCGCTCTGCCAGGGCAACTGTGCGCCGAACCATTACTGGGATGCCGCCAATAACAAACCCGACTTCAATGCGCTCTTTGAACAGATGGAGCGTGAGCATAACAAGTACAAGATTGATAGCTGGAAATGGTACTGCCACACGGATCCAGGGCGATCCGGTAATGGTTTCAAACTTGATGACGAAAAGATGACCTACCCGTTTTACGAGAAGTCCAAGGAGATGGGCCTCAAGCTGTACAGTATTCACAAGGGTTATGCCAGCCAGTCCCGTACGCTTGGGCACCTGGCCCACCCGGCAGATATCGAGAAGGCCGCAACCGACCATCCGGACCTGACTTTCATCATCTACCATTCCGCCATGAAGCACGGGCCTGGTGAACCGGCCTTCCAGGACGAGAAGTTCTTTGATCCCACGACCGGCGATTTTGCCTGGCATGACGAGTTGATGAAAATCAAACAGCGGAACCCGAAAATGGATAACGTCTACTGCGAGATCGGGTCGGCATATGGTTCCCTGGCAATTGTCCATCCTGAGATGTGCATGCACCTGATCGGAAAGAATGTCAAATACTATGGCGCCGACCACGTCATCTGGGGTACCGATTGCCTCTGGTGGGGATCACCGCAGTGGGTGATTGACTCCTTCAAACGATTCCAGATTTCCGACGAATTGTGTGACAAGTTTGGCTACAAAAAGCTCAAAAAGAAGGACAAGGCCAAGATCTTTGGTCTTAACGCTGCCCGACTGTATGGTGTGAACGTGAAGGAGAAGCGTAATGCCATACCGGCGGATGGGCTCAGTAAACTCAAATCTGCTTACCTTGAGAACGGCGGGCAGCGGTTAAATGCTGCTTGGGGTTGGGTCCGGGATGACGCCTAACGGAGTATCGCCGGTTCGTTGCCTCGCCCTCGTGCTTCTGGTGGTGGCTGTCACGTGGGGAATCGTCGTTGTCCGGCCCGCCGGTTCCTTGGCCCTGCAGGCAAAGGGGCAGCCCCAGCCGCAGGTGCTCGATCCGGCCTCCTG
>JAPYUD010000383.1:0-4029 GCA_029936215.1 Pirellulaceae bacterium
CGACCAGCATTCTCCACATTCTTGTCCCCCGGGAGCTGGGCAATTGGAAGACGGCCGAATTCACCACCCCAGACGACCAGCGTTTCGTTGAGCAAGCCCCGCTGCTTGAGGTCCTTGAGCAGGCCGGCTACCGGCTTGTCGGTGCGGTCACAGGCAGACTTGAGCCCACTCTTGAGAGAGGTGTGGCTATCCCAGATCTGTGCGTCAATAAATAACTGGACAAAACGCACACCCCGCTCAACAAGTCGTCGTGCATAGAGGCAGCGGCGGCCATAGGAGTCCGTCGGCTCCTTGCCAATCCCGTACATCTCGAGCGTCCCCTGGTCTTCGTCCTTGAGATCCAGCGCATTGGATGCTGCCAGTTGCATGCGAGCAGCCAGTTCATAGCTGGCGATACGGGCATCCAGGTTGGGCTGCCCGACGCGTTGCTTGCGGTGGATACGGTCCAGCCCGGCAAGTAACTGCCGCTCCACTCCTGTCACCCGGTCGGGCTCATCAAACTCGCGGGACAGGTTCAGAACCGGAGACCCGGTGCTGCGAAATCGTGTCCCCTGGTAAAGCGGTGGCAGGAAACCGGACTGCCAGTTCTGCGTGCGGTTAATCGGAAGCCCCTTGGGATCATCCAGTACCACGTAGGCAGGCAGGTTCTGGTTTTCACTTCCCAGGCCATAAGTGACCCAGGCACCCATCGATGGCAGTCCTGGGACCATGCGACCACCGTGAATAATGAACAATGCTGGTTCATGTGTCAGGTTAACGGTATACATCGATCGCAGGATCGCAATATCATCCACGCAGGTTGCCAGTTGCGGCATCGCATCGGAGACCCAGGTTCCCGATTTTCCATGCTGGGCAAACTTGTAGGGACATCGCATCAAGGCCCCGGCAGCCCCCGGGTTTTCCACCTCGCCGGCGATTTTCTCGAAATAGGATTCGCCATGCCGCTTGTCCAGTTCCGGCTTGGGGTCAAACAGGTCCATCTGGCTGGGACCACCATTCATGAACAGGTGAATCACCGACTTGGCCCGCGGCTCGAAGTGGGGCTGGCGGGGCTTGAGGTCATAGCGGCGGCGAGCTTGCCCTCCTGCCGATGGCTCCCCAGCAATGGCGGTGGGACAATCAAACAGGTCGCGTCCAAGCAGCCAGGTCAGTGCAGCGGCGTGTAATCCCTGGCCCGCGCTCTGAAACCACGCACGGCGAGCTGGAGACCGCGGGGCGGCAGCGGAAATGTCCGGGTAAAGTGTGCTGTCTCGTAACATGTCTCGATCAATCTATATAAATAAAGGCAGCCAGGTTCATCATGGCATGGCAGACATTTTCCAGTGCTCGCTGCGGAGCTTCTTCTTTCCTGTCAGGCTGCTCCTGCTGCCACTCTCGAACAAGTTCCTCCATCGAGCGGAGCGAGAGCTCCAGTTCTTCCTGGCTGGGAGGTCGCCCAAGTGCCAGCAGGAAAGCCCGTTCCAGCTGCTGCTGGCGATTCGTGCCGGCTTCCGCCCTGACACGCTCGGCGAATGCCACTGCCAGGTCATAGACCATCTTGTTGTTAAGCAGGTGCAGCGCCTGCGTGGCAACATTCGAATTACTCCGCTGGACACAGTTAGGGTTCATCTGCGGCCGATCAAAATTCCCCAGGATGGTGACTGGCTGGGTACGTCGCTGGATCACGTAAATACTCCGACGCCAGGTACCCCCGCTGGGCGTGGAAACCACCAGCCCGTCGGCGCGGGCCTCGACACCATCTGCCTCGCCAAAGAACTCCAGGCGTAGCCGGCCGGCGATCGCCAGCAGCGAGTCACGCAGGACCTCTGCATCCATCCTCCGCATCGGCATCCGCGAGAGCCCAGTGTTCTCCGGATCCCGGGAGAGGTGTTCCTCGGTCACGCTACTCTGCTGGCGGTAGACCGCCGAGATCATGATCAGGCGGTGCAGGTGCTTGATGCTCCATCCTGACTCCACCAGTTCTACTGCTAGCCAATCCAGCAGCTCCGGATGGGTAGGCCGCGCACCAGCATGCCCCAGGTTATCCAGAGTGGCAACGATACCCTGCTGAAAATGCTGCTGCCAGACCCGGTTCACGATCACCCGTGCTGTCAGTGGGTGATCGGGTCGTGTCAGCCAGCGTGCCAGCGCCAGCCGGCGGCCTGTCCCCGGTGCACGCTCAGCCCCCTTCTGAATCTCCAGCGGATGGCCTCCACCGTTAACCACCGAGGGGATCCCCGGTCCCACCTGTCGCCCTGGGGTAAGGTAATTCCCTCGCCGCAGGATATAGGTGGGAGAAGGCTCACCCCGATCCCAGAGTGCCCGGATCAGGGGTTGCGGCAGCGCCTGCTCGCGGATGGTCTTGATGGACTGCTGGATCTCGTCATGCGATTTCTTGAAATCGGCGTTTATCTTGAGGAGTTCCTCGCGGGTTACCTTCAAGTGATCCCCGAATTTCCCTGCCAGGTACTTGAGAACCTCCGTCTGCTCAGCGGGGGGGGTGACCAGGGTCCTGGTCACGTCATCGCGTATCGAGGCTGGCAGTTTTTCAATCCGCTGCTGCTGCTCGGCAGCAACCATCTCCTGCTCCATCGCCGCGATTTTTCCTTCCAGCTGTTTTACTTCTTCCTCCATCCGCGACTGGCCCACTTCCCATTCCTGTCGCTCGACCGTCGAGATCGATGCCAGGTAGCGGTCACGTTCCCCTGGCTGGCCCGATTGCCGGGTCGGTTTGAGCCAGTCATTTTCGTCGATCGCACCCTTGAAGATCGCTGCCAGCCGGTAGTAGTCACGTTGCGGGATGGCATCAAACTTGTGGCTATGACAGCGTGCACACTTGATCGTCAGTCCCATCATGGAAGAGCTCACCACCTCGATCATGTCATCGATAATATCGAGCCGGTCGGGAACAAAGTTCGTGATGCCAAAGTAGGTCGCATCAGGGACAAGCCGCAGGAACCCGGTCGCCACCAGGTTGTCATGGATTTCACTGGTGATCTTGTCCGGATCCGAGTAATCAGCAAGCTCATCTCCCGCCAGCTGTTCCAGGATAAAACGCGAGTATGGCTTATCAGCATTCCAGGAACGGATCACGTAGTCACGGTAACGGTAGGCAAAAGGCCGAACCGAGTCACTATGCTGGATCCCCTCGCTGTCAGCATAGCCTGCAACATCAAGCCAGAGTCCACCCCAGCGTTCCCCGTAGAGGGGTGAGGCGAGCAGCCTGTCAATCAGCCGGTGGTAGGATCCGGGAGCCTCGTCCAGGAGAAACTGGTCCAGCTGCTCCGGTGTCGGCGGGATACCGAGCAGGTCCAGGAAAGCCCGCCTCGCCAGCGTCTGGCGACTGGCTGGTGGAGAGAGATCGAGTTGTTTCTTCTGCAGGGCCGAGACAATGAAATGGTCGATCGGTGTCTGCAGGACCCGGCTGCTATGGACCCTGGGAACCCTGGCGCGGCGCGGAGGCTGGAAGGACCAGAATTCCCGATCCTCGTTGCTTACCAGCGGGTCAGTAGCTGCAGTGGTATCATCCCTGACCGGTGCATCTGCGACAGCACCCTGCTGGATCCAGCGGCTGAGCAGTTCGATCTCTGATTTTTCCATTGGCTTGATGCTAAATTCCACCAGCTTTCGCTTGGGTGGCATCTCGCCTGCATGAACCCGCTTTAACAGCAGGCTCTCCCCCGGCTTGCCTGGCACGATCGCTGGCCCGGACGTACCGCCCCGAACCATGGACTCTCGTGTTCGCAGGTCGAGTTCCGCCTCGCGGACCCGGGTCCCGTGACAGACGGTACAGCGAAGTTGCAGGATCGGCAGGACGGACCACTGGGAAACCTTCCCGGGATCTGCCTCTGCTCCCAGGCTGGCGCCCGATTCAATCCAGCGGTGGAGCAGCTTGATCTCCTGGCCAGTCAGGGGATTTTTCCCTTCCGGGGGCATCTCGCCCTCGATAACCATTTTCAGCAAGAGGCTCTCTTCGGGCTTTCCCGCCAACAGCAATGGCCCCGACTCTCCTCCTGCCTTGATTCCGGCAAGACTGGTCAGGTCCAGCTC
>JAPYUD010000007.1:0-23094 GCA_029936215.1 Pirellulaceae bacterium
GGGTGGTGGCCGGTCAGGTTGTAGTAATACCCAGCATGGTGATCGCCGGTGCCGCGGCGGAAATGTCCCAGCGATCGAATCACGGCGAGCTGGTGTGCCCGCTCCGAGAGCATCGGCAAATGTTCGCAGAACTGGAGTCCGGGAGCTGACGTTTCTATCTGTTTAAAAGGACCACGGATATTCTCCGGGGCATTGGGTTTCATGTCCCAGGTATCGATGTGCGAGGCCCCGCCTCCAAGCCAGATCAGGATGGTTGACTTCGCCTTGCCGGTGGAGCTGGAGGGGGCTGCCGCGGCAGGCCGGGAGACCAGTGCCGGCAGGCTCATGCCACAAAACGAGAGTCCGCCAGCGACCAGCAGGGTGCGGCGATCCATTGCGCCACGGACGGCAGCGTGTGGATCGGGCAGCGTGTTAGCAGGCGTGCGACTCATGGTTTTCCAGCTTACTAGGCCATTAGCTCGTGAACAACGTTTCCTTCCGGCAGCGCCTCGATGGGCCTGCCATCCGGCGCATGGGCGACAGAATCTGTTTTCATTCCCAGGGCATGGTAGACCGTGGCAGCAAAATCAGGCACCGAGACAGGCCGCTCGGTAACCTCGGCAGCATGTTTGTCGGTCGCTCCCAGCACGACGCCGGTCTTGATACCGCCACCGCCGAGTGTAAGGCTGAAAGCCCGGTTCCAGTGGTCCCGACCCGGACCGCGAGCATCGGTGTTGAGCCGCGGAGTCCGTCCGAACTCCCCGGCAGTAATGACCAGCGTGTTCTCCATCATGCCCCGGTCTGCCAGGTCGTTCAGCAGTGCCGCGTAACCCTGTTCATAGGGAGGAACCTCGGTGCGGAGGCGAGGGAAGACCTCGGGATGGTGATCCCAGCCATAACGGATGTAACCCTTGATCGTCACGAAGCGGACCCCCGCTTCGACCAGACGCCGCGCCAGCAACATGCCCTGGCCGACCCGGTTACGACCATAACGGTCACGCGTGGCATCACTCTCCTTCTGGATGTCGAAAGCATTCTTGGCCTTGTGGGAGGTGATCATCGAGAAAGCCTGCTCGGTGAACTTGTCATGCGTGCGGACAAACGGGAGCGGGGTTTCATGGCGGGCCTGGAAACCGTCAACGGCAGCCAGTAGTGCCTGCCGGTTGGAGAGGCGACCCACGTCGACGTTGTCTGGTGAGCTAAAGGCCTGCACCTTGAAACTACTGCTGTTGGGGTCATCCACCAGGAACGGATTGTAGTTACGTCCCAGGTAGCCGCCGTGGCCCGGGTTGCCGTAGCGGGGGCTACTGATCGTACCGACCTGGACGAATGGGGGCGTCTGGCGAGCCTTCTGGCGTTCCTGCTGCCAGGCGAGCATGGCACCGAAACCAGGGGGGCTCAGATCGCTGGTGAGCCTGTTGCCGCTCATCAGGTAATGGTCCGCCCTGCCATGGGTCGGGTCCGGCGAGGTCATTGAGCGGATGATGGAAAACTTGTCCGAGCAGGCGGCCATGTTGGGCATTAATTCCCCCAGCTCGACACCGGGTGTGCGGGTGCGGATGGGGTTCAGCTCACCACGGATATCTGCCGGGGCATCCGGCTTGAGGTCATACATGTCGATATGACTTGGACCACCCAGTAGCCAGACAAGAATGCAGTTGACCTCTTTTCGCGCGCTGGCTGCCTGGGCCTGCTGGCTGGCGAACAAGGCTGGCAAGCTCAGGCCAAGTGCCGAGAGACCGCCCAGCTGGATGAACTGGCGCCGTGACGGCGAGTTGTTTCCGTGTAGCAGCGTGAGCATGGCTACCGTCCTGGGGGTGTGGTCTTTTGCGTTGGTTATTTTACCAGCGCGGCAGGGCTCTCTCCAACAGAACGTTTTGCACTGGAAACGATTTCGAATAAATCATACCTGCCGCTACAATCAGTTGTTTCCCTGCCCCAAGGGGTCCTTCCATGCACTATCTGGCCCTGAACGTGCTTTTTAGCTCGTTCTTTATTCTCTGTATCAAGTGGGCGAAGTCACGGGGTGAGGAGATTATTAACATTGGGGCCCTGAACTACCTATCGGCAGCGGTGCTGGGAATCGTGATGTACGTGCGATCGGGCGAGCCGCCAGATTTGACGGCGGCCCTGCTGGGAGCGGTCAACGGGGGTTGTTACTTTGCCGCTTTCTTTTTCCTGATCGCGGCGATCAGTTGGAAGGGGGCCACCAACCTGGCTGCCGTTTCCCGACTCTCGATCCTGATGCCGGTTGCCTTTGGTGTTGCCTGGCTGGGAGAGCGTCCGGACAGCTGGCAGGTGATTGGGATCGTGCTGGCCTGCCTCTCCCTGCTGATGATCAGCGGACGCAAGGGTTCGATCAACAATGCCGAGCAGCCGCGCAGGAGCGCACAGGTGATCCTGATGTTCTTCCTGATCGCCGGCATGGCGCGGATGACACAGGAGATTTTCAAATACTCCTGCGAGCCGGAACTCACCTCGCTCTACCTGGCCAGCGGTTTTGGCGTGGCGGGCGTGGCCTCGCTGGTCGTGCTGGGAGTGCGTCGCAAGCCACTTGCTGTCTCGGAGCTGCTGATCGGGATCGCGCTGGGTACCGCGAACCTGCTGCAGGTTTATTTCGTGCTCAAGTCGCTGGAGCTGTTTGACGGGTTTATCGTCTTTCCGGTGACCAGTGCCGCCGGGCTGGCCTTTACCACGCTAGCGGCGGTCACGCTTTTAGGAGAGCGCCCCAGCTGGCTGAGTTACCTGGGCATCGGTGTAGCCATCGCCGCCCTGCTGCTGCTTTAAATGGACAATCAGTAGAAACTCAGGCAAACAGCTCCGTCTTGACCGTGCCGTGGACATCGGTCAGGCGGTAATCGCGGCCCTGGTGCTGGTAGGTCAGCCGCCTGTGATCCATCCCCAGCGCATGCAGGAAAGTGGCATGCAGGTCGTGGATGTGCCAGCGATCGGTGACAGCGTCAAAACCAATGTCGTCCGTTTCACCAATTGACCTGCCGGCGGCCACTCCCCCGCCTGCGAACCACATCGTGAAGGCATCGACGTGATGGTCCCTCCCCACCGGCTCGCCCGGCGCCTGGCTCTTCTGGGCAACCGAGGAACGGCCAAACTCGCCGCCCCAGATGACCAGCGTGTCGTCAAGCAGTCCTCGTCGGGCCAGGTCCGTGACCAGCGCTGCCGAAGCCTGGTCGGTCCTCTGGCACTCGGCCGGTAGCCGCTTGTAAATGTTGGTGTGATGGTCCCAGTCGCCATGAAAGAGCTCGACGAACCGCACCCCCCGTTCAATCAGCCGGCGGGCCAGCAGGCAGTTGCGCGCATAAGAGGGCTTGCCGGGATCGTCGATCCCGTACATCCGCAGGGTCTCTTCCGTTTCCCCGGACAGGTCCAGCAGCTCCGGGGCGCTTGACTGCATGCGGAAGGCCAGATCGTAACTTGCTATCCGGGCCTCGATTCCCGGGTCGGCTGTCTCGGACTGGCGAAGGGCGTTAAGACGGTTAATCGCCTCCACGGTCGAGGCCTGGCTTTCCCCCTCGAAGCCGGCCGGTGTTTCCAGGTTCAGGATCGGTGCCCCGGAAGACTGCAGCGGTGTCCCCTGCATCGTGGCCGGCAGGAAGCCGTTGTTAAAGTTTGCCCCCTTGCTGCGCGGGTGCATGCCACTGCGCAGGACCATGAAGCCGGGCAGGTTTTCCGACTCGCTGCCGAGCCCGTACAGCACCCAGCTGCCGATACTGGGCCGTCCGAACCGCCGCCAGCCGGTACTCATATGCAGCTCGCCGAACATGTGGTTCGTGTCTTCGGCCTGGCAGGTGTGCACGAAGCAGAGCTGGTCGACAATCCCGGCCGTGTGAGGCATCAGCTCCGAGACCCATTGGCCACTTTCCCCGTGTCGGGCAAACCGGTAGGGAGTCCCCATCAGTTGTGGCTGCTTGTCCTGGATCTGGGCAAACTTTACCCGGTCCAGGAAGGACTGGGGCAGGGGATCCCCCTCGCGCTTGTTCAGCTCCGGCTTGGGATCGAACATGTCCAGCTGGCTGGGGGCGCCGATCTGGAACATGAAGATCACGTTGCGGGCCCGGGGGCGAAAATGGGGAGCCTGGGCCTGGTAAACACCAGCAGGTGTTCCCGCGGTGGCATCGGCAGCGAGCAGGGCGGGCATGGCGACGCCTGCCAGCCCCTTGCTTGTGCGACTAAAAAATGTCCTGCGTGAAAACATGGTCTACTCGCGGGTAATAAACTCGTCCAGGTTCATGATCGTCCGACTGACAGCAACCCAGGCTGCCTGCCTGGCCGGGTCTGCCCCGGCAGAGAGATATTCTCCAACGGCAGCCGTCGCCAGGTTTTTATCTCCCTGGAAAATCTCCTGCTGCCTGGCATGCAGCTCGCTTACCATCTGCTGTTCCTGCTCATTCGGGGCGCGGCCCAGGCAGAGTAGGAATAGCCTGTCAATGCGCTCCTCGTCGGACGGAACCTCGTCGATCAGCCGCGCGCCCATCGCCTGGGCTGCCTCGACGAAGGTAGGATCGTTTAGTAGCCCCAGCGCCTGCACCGCAACGTTTGACCGCGAGCGGCGGGTACAGCTGGTCGTCATGCCGGGACCGTCAAAGAGCGTGAACATCGGGTGGGGCGTGAGCCGCCAGATATGCGTGTACATCCCCCGTCGATAACGATCCGCCCCGCGACTCTCGGTCCAGGTAGCAGGGGTGGCCCGGAAGGCCAGGATGCCTTCTGGCTGGTAGGGAAAGACGCTCTCGCCCCCGACCCGGTTTTCCAGCAGGCCGCTGGCCGCCAGGGCGTTGTCCCGCAGGATCTCCGCCTCCAGCCGCAGACGCTGCTGGCCCAGGAACAGCCCGTCGGGGATGCCGCGGCGATAGGTGAAATCGGAGGACTGCTGGTAGGTTGCCGAGGTCACCAGCAGGCGAACAAACTGCTTGATGCTATTGGATTGCTGGAGCCGGTGAGCAAGCTCATCGAGCAGCTGGTGATGGCGCGGCTGCGGAGTCTGCACACCAAAATCATTTTCCGGTTCGACGATTGGTATGCCAAAAAGCCTCATCCAGAACCGGTTTGCCGTAACGCGGGCGAAAAGCGGATTTTCCCGGTCAACGATCCAGCGGCCCAGGTCGGCCCGGTTGGGATGCGGACGTTTTTCTTTTTCCCACGTGAGCGGGTGCAGGAAGGCGGGGGCACCGCTCTGGACCTGCTCACCGGGCTGCGTGTGATCGCCACGGACGAACAGGTGGGTCGGCTGGGGATGATCGGTCAGCGTTAACGTGGTGTCCGCCTCGGGCAGCCCCGCAAGAAGTTCCGGCTTGGATTCCAGCAGCTGCTTGTGCTCGGCATGCTCAAGGCGAAAGAAGGTGACAAGTTGCTTGAGATCGGTCAGCGAACGCTCATCGGCCGGGATGTCAAACAGCGCGAGAATTCCCTCGCTCAAGCCTTCCCTGTTTTCACGTCGCGCTGCCACAAGCTGATCAATCCCTGCCTCGATCTCCTTCTCGATTTGTGCCAGCCGGGCATCGACTGCTGCGACCCTCGCGTTTGCATCGGCTCTTTGCTTCTTGATGTCCTCGTCGTCGAGGTCCAGCGGTGTGATCACGCCGGTGTTAAAGAAAGCGTAGAGCTGGTAGTACTCCTTTTGCGTCAGCGGGTCGGTCTTGTGGTCATGGCACTGTCCGCACTCGAATGTCAGGCCCATGAATACAGCCCCGGTGGTGTTGACCCGGTCAAACACGGACTCGTGCCGGACGCCACCATCTTTCATGGCATTACAGTGAAACCCGGTTGCCACTCGCGTCTCGTTTGTTGCTCCGCCGAGCAGGTCCCCGCCCAGCTGTTCGATCACGAACTGGTCAAGCGGCTTGTCCTGGTTGAAGCTGCGGATCACCCAGTCGCGGTAGTGCCAGATCCTGCGGGGGATGTCCGCTTCGTACCCGGCACTGTCGGCATAGCGGGCAACGTCCAGCCAGTGCCGTCCCCAGCGTTCGCCGAAATGGGGAGAGCCCAGCAGGCGGTCGACCAGTTGCTCGTAGGCATTTGGTGCAGGATCTTCCAGGTAGCGTGCCAGTTGCTCGAGCGTGGGGGGGATGCCGACCAGGTCAAGAAACAGTCGGCGGACCAGGACTCCCTTGTCAGCACGGGGTGCCGGCTCCAACTCCTGCAGGCTCAGCTGGTACCAGACGAAGGCGTCGATCGAGTTCCTGGGCCAGCTCGTCTTCGGGGTCGTGGGAACAGGTGGGGCCTGGATCGGCTGGAACGCCCAGTGCTCTCCGGTATCATCGACATCCCGCAGGCCAGGCATCCCGGCGGCGATCCAGCGCTCGAGGACGGAGATTTCCTCTCTCCGCAGCTGGCGGGACTCGATCGGCATGCGAGTCGAGTCATCGGTGGAGCGGATTCTCTCTACCAGCATGCTCTCGGCCGGTTTCCCGGCGATCATCACCGGTCCGTTCTCGCCACCGGCTAGTGCTGCCTCGCGGCGATCCAGTCGCAGTCCCGCTTCCTGTTTCTCTCTTCCATGACAGCGAAAGCAGTGGGCCCGAAGCAGCGGCAGTACCTCCAGCTCGAAATCGACCTTGTCGACTGCATGTGCCAGCGGGGTTCCCGCGAGCAGGACCAGCAGGACAAGTGGCAGGGATCGGAGGTGGGTGAACATGCTGTTCCAGGCGGGGCTCAAGAGCGGGGTGACTGTATTGTGGTGAGAGAAGTGATTGTAAGGCAAGTCAGTTGGTGTTTTGGGGGAGGGACATACGGACCAGGTCAAATCGCCCCTGTTTTTCCCTGATCCAGGCGATCTGTTTACCCAGCGGATGCCAGCAGGCGTAATCATCCTGTTCACCGTGGTCGGTGAGCCGCTCCAGCTCACTTCCATCCGCGCCCACCATGTAGATCTCGTAGTTGCCGTCGCGGTTACTGGTGAAGAGGATTCGGCTGCCGTCGGGTGACCAGCGTGGTCGCATGTCCAGCCCCTCGGTTGTGGTCAGGCGTCTTACCCTGGAGCTTTCCCTTTGAATCACGTAAAGGTCATAGTTCCCGTCCCGGCTTGAGGAGAAAACGACCTGTTTCCCATCGGGTGAGATACTCGGCCAGTCATTCCGGCCGGCCGAGTCGGTGAGCTTTGTTTCCTTGTCTGTTTTTAGCGACCGCAGGTAGATCTGCCCGGAGAGGTTGTAGGCGACTTCATCTCCCCGCGGGCTAACCTGGACATTCCAGTTCACCTTGCGGGAGCCAACCAGTTGCCGCTGGCTCGCTGGCTCGCCCTGCTGGATTACGAAAGCGGTCTCGTCGTTGCCGGTCAGCCGCTGGAAACAGAAGAGACTGCCATCGGCGCTGTAGGAGGGGGCCATCTCAACCAGGTTGGATTCCGGATTCACCCTGGAGAGTTTTCCTGATTCCAGTTCCAGCTGCATAAGGACCATGCGAGGGGAACGGTGCCGGGTGGCAAAGACGATATCGCCTGCCTCCGGCAGGTAGCAGGGATCCCGCTTGAGCAGCCCATCGCGGGTTAACTGTTCGATCGGTTCGCCAGCGGGCAGCCCAACGGGTAACCAGCTGATGGCAGCAAGGATGGCGAGCAGGGATCGAGCGGCAGGTTTCATGGACCCGTTAACTCCAACAGACGAGACTAGAGCAGTTGATCGATCAGCGTGCCCCCGGGCAGCACGCGCAGCCTGGCTCGCTGCTCACTGTGGATACCCAGCTGGTCAAGCATCGTGGTTCCCACCATCAGTGGGGTAACGGGATCGGAAAGCGGGTCATTGCCATGAGAATCACTTTCGCCAATTACCCGCCCGGGCTGAATACCAGCACCGGCCCAGATGGAAAAATAGCAGCGTTCCCAGTGATCCCGTCCACCATTTGCAGATATCGAGGGGGTTCGCCCGAACTCTCCCATGGCGACAACCAGGGTTGTTTCCAGCAGTCCTCTTTGCTGGAGATCATCCAGCAGCGCCGAGAGCGAACGGTCCAGGATTGGACCATGTCGCTCGGCCATGTTCTCGAAATTCAGCCAGTGCGTGTCCCAGCCAAAATCGGTGCGGTTATCGTAGATGTTCTCCACGTACTCGCTCCAGTTCACCTGGATATAAGGCACCTGGGCTTCGGCCAGCCGCCGCGCCAGCAGGCAACTCTGGCCAAACTGGGTATGCCCGTACTTTCCACGTGTCTTTCTCTCCTCCGACGCCAGGTCAAAAACCTGCCTCCCCTCTTCGGAAGTGACAAGCCGGTAGGCACGCTCGAAGTGGTTACTCCACTGCCGTGGCCCGGGATGTCGGTCCATGCGGCGAAGGACTGCCAACTGCTGCTGTAACCGTGAACGGTCGCTGAGCCGGGTCAGGGTCTGGCCCTCCAGTAGCTTCAGGCTGGGAAGCTGCACGTCATCGATTTCCGAGCAGCGGACGGGAAAGGGATCATAAGCGGGTCCCCAGACACCTCCCCCGTAAGCCTTGATATCCCCGGCGGCCGTGTTCAGGTGACCTGGTCCCACGGCGATAAAGGGGGGCAGGTCCTGTCGACCGCGGTGAAGACGCTGCACGATTGAGCCAAAGTTCGGATCGTAGTCCTTGTCGTCGCCACGTCCCGGGCTTCCACAGAGCGAGATCGAGCCGGCAACGTGGTGGGCGTTGGAGTGGTTGACGTTGGAGCGGACCAGCGAGAAACGGTCGTTGCGAGCGGCCAGTCGTGGAAAGAGTTCGCTGAAGCGGATTCCGGGAATACGTGTTCCGATCGTCGAGAACGGTCCGCGTACCGTGGCCGGGGCATCGGGCTTGGGGTCAAAGGTGTCGAGGTGGCTTGGGCCACCCCAGAGCCAGAGCAGGATCACGGAGCGAGCCTGGGAGGCGACAGGTTTTTCCGCGGCAAGCAATGAGCCGCCAAGCAGTGGAAGGCCAAAGGAAGCCTGAAGGAACGCCCGCCGTGAAGTTCCACGGCAGCCACCGGCCTGGAAACTCCCGATCTGGAACATCCCCGCCCTCCGCCTAGATGAGTTCCGGGATCAGTTCACCGCCAGGAAGAATCGGGATCGGGCGACCTTCCAGGGTCTCGGTGTGCAGGCTGGCATCGATTCCCAGGTGCCGGTAGATCATCGCCAGCACGTCGGTGGGATGAATCGGTCGATCGCTGGGAACCTCGCCGTTGGCGTTGGAGGCACCGATCACCTGGCCCACGCGGAGTCCGCCACCGGCAACCAGGATGCTCATTAACTGTCCCCAGTGGTCTCGGCCACCGGTCGGGTTGATGCGGGGGGTGCGGCCAAACTCGCCCCACACGACCAGCAGCACCTTCTTGTCCAGCCCTCGCTGGTAAAGGTCGGTTACCAGGGCGCTGAGCATGCGGTCCAGCGGTGGCCCGGAAATGTCCATTCCCCGGCTGGGACCATCGGATCCGTCGGCAGGCCGGTCGTCATTGACAATGTTGAGGTGCCAGTCCCAGCAGAGGGAATCGGGCGCGGTGTTGATCGTCACGAAGGTCACCCCCGCCTCTACCAGTCGCCGGGCAAGCAGGGCGGACTGGCCCCAGCGATGCGGGCCGTAGAGCTCGCGGGTCGCCTTGCTTTCCTTCTCCAGGTCGAAGGCGTCACGAGCCTTGCCGGTAGTAACCATGTTCAGAGCGATCTCGTTGAAACGGTCCATGCCCCGCATCGTTCGCCGGTTGTCGATGTTCCGTTCGAGCCGGTCAAGTGAACGGAGCAGGGAACGACGGTCCCCAACTCGCTCGAGCGTAATATCGTTGGCAAGTTCCAGGTTCGATGTGGCATCCTGCAGCTTGTCCTGGCGAAATTCGTATTTAAATGAATCCTGCAGGACGGTGAAAGGAGCGTGACGTGCGCCGAGATGGCTGGAACCCATCACGCTGCCGATTTCTGGGTTACGGGTCTGTTCCTCCGAGAGCAGCACGTAGGCCGGCATGCCAGGCCGGTTTGGTCCACGGAAGCGGGAGACAAGCGAGCCGGAGGAGGGGTGTGAGGAGCGATTGTTGGTACCGATGTATCCGGTCGAGCACCAGTGGGCGGCGACAAAATGGCCGTTGTTGCCGTGGGAGATGCTGCGAATGATTGCAGTACGATCAACCACCTGGCCGGTGAGCGGCATTTTTTCGGAGAAGGAGATGCCCGGAAAGAGGGTGTTTACTGTTCCGTAAGGACCACGGATCTCGGCCGAGGCATCGGGCTTGGGGTCAAAGGTCTCAAACTGGCTGTGCCCTCCTCCCAGCCAGACCTGGATGACCGCCGTGTCCTTGAGTACCGGTTGACCAGCTGCCGCCTGCAGCCGGACCAATTCTCCCAGGGAAAGCGATAGGCCGCCGGCACAGACGGAGGTCTGCAGCATCTGTCGCCGGCTGACCTTGCGGGAGGAATTCACGGGAATGTCCTTGTAGAAGGAACCTTGCTTGAGAACCAGTATAGTCTCTGCTCTGGGCACTGTACTGTATTTTGTCCAGTGGCTTCAATATCTCTGGCAGGGGCCGCTTTTTCGGCTAGTGGCAGTGGTGTACGATCGTCCGCAGGGAACCGCCCGGTACCCGAAGTGATGACCTGGCTGACCAGGGGAGGAACGAAAATGCACTCGATATTTGTCACGGTGAATGTTCATCCCGAGCACGTGGAGGCCTTTGTCGAGGCCGGCAATGGCGACGCCCAGGGATCGGTACGGGATGAACCCGGCTGCTTCCGCTTCGATATCCACCAGGATGTGGAGATCTCCACCCGCTTTTACCTCTACGAGGTTTACAGCGACGAGGCGGCTTTTCAGGCACACCTGGAAACACCCCACTTCCTGACCTGGAAAGGAATTGTCGAGGAGATGTTTGACGGGGAGCTGGAGATCACTCCGATGAAAACGCTGTTCCCATCCGACGAGGGATGGAGAGAACAGAAACCGGGACTGCTTGACTGGTAGCAGGGCTACTTCTCGCCCATCAGAGTCTTCAGGGTCGGCTCGATCGACTCTGCCCAGATCGTGTAGCCCTTTTTACTCAGGTGGAGTAGATCCGGCATGATCTCGCGGGTCAGCGTGCCATCGTCCTGGAGGAACTTGGGCCCGATGTCCAGGTAATGGACATTCTTGCCATCGGCAAGTTTCTTGAAGATCTCGTTTGTCTTCTCGTTGACCTGTCGACGCTTGTCATTCTTGTCCGGACCCCGGGGAAAGACGGCCAGTAGCAGGACCTGGGTCTTGGGGAGCTTCGTCCGCAACTGCTTGACGATTGCCGCCACACCCTCCGCAATCTGCTCGGGGGTGTTACTGCCGGAGTTATTGGTCCCGATCATTACGACGGCTGCCTTGGGCGAGATGTTCTTGACATTATCGTGGTCCAGTCGCCAGATAACGTGCTGTGTCCGATCGCCTCCAATTCCCAGGTTGACCGTATTCCGTTTTCCGTAGAACTTGGCCCAGACTTCCTTGCCGCCACCTTCCCAGCCCTGGGTGATCGAGTCACCGATGAAGACGAGGTCCACGTTCCCCTCGGCGACGCGTTTGTTGAAACTCTGGTGACGTGTCATCCAGCCGCCCTGGCGGGGGACCGGTTTGATGGCATCATGTTCTTCGGCTGCCACCAGGCAGGGGGTTGCGATCAGGGCAAGTGCGGTCAGCAGGATAGCGTGGCGAAGGGACTTCATCGAGTAATCTCCTGTACGTGAAAAAAACCCGGATCGTGTCCGGGGAGTAATCCCACCAGCTTAATCCCTTGGATCTTCAGCGGGCAAGCGCCAGCTGCCAAAGGGGAAAAGAAAACTGCCCCGGGTCTTTCCTGGGAGAAGGAGACCCGGGGCAGTTCTTAGCATGCCAGATGTGTAACAGGTTAGCGAGAGAGTACCGTGATCACATCGGCATGGTTGCCGGTAAACTCGACATGTACCCAGTCCCCCACGTGGAGTCGCGAGGGTCGACCATACTCATTCTCGATAATCGTCCTGCGATCGATCGTGAGAGTCTTAAATCGTCCGTCCTGGGTGACGACCTGGATCTTGTTGCCTCCCTTACGGGATACCTTCCCGGTGATCTCACCAGAGATCGGGTCCGGGCGGATATCGTCAGGGCGGTCAGGATCGATGTGGCCGTTTCGCACGGCGACGCCGGTGCGATCAAGAACCAGTTCACCACCGCGGGGATCGGCGACCATCACCAGGCTGTAACGGCCCGATTCAAGGTGCCGGGGGACCAGCGGTCGAAGGTGCATGAATTCCACCTGCCCGCCGCCCAGTTCCACGTAACCAGTACCGATCTGGACCCGGAAGTCCTCCTGTGCCAGGTAAATGTCTACATGCACCTGGGCAATATGGCGGCAGCCGTTCTGCAGTCCGACCGCCATCACGAAGCGTTCGCCGGCAACCAGCACATCGGGGTTCCGTACGATTGCCGCCCGAAGGCAGTGATCGTCAGGCCGGTCCGGCCGGACCTGCGGCCGCTGTGTCGAGGTCTGCGCTAATAGCGGCGTCGCCATGATGCCAAGAAACATTGCGATTATTGTGAATACTCTTCGTTCCATTTTCTCTTCTCCTTTTAATTCTGCCGGAAGACATAACAGCCCCTGTCTTGGGATGTACTTTCCGTTGGTAGACAGGGACTAAGGCAATTGCCGTGCCAAAAGTTGCAGGCAAGCGAAAAGAGAGCCGACGTGAAGCCGATAAACAAATGCTTTGAAGATCTTACAAGCGGCGAAGCTCGTGGGAAAAGAAATCTTCTGCTGCATTTTGCCGAAGCGAAATGAGACAGTGTGCAATAACGGCACACCCTGGTCGCCGTGAATGAGGAGCGAGGCGGCTATTTCTGCTGCCGGTCGCGTTTTCGCACCTCGGCAGGTAAAACCGGTCGATGCCTGGAAATCTGGGCTCGAAAGTCGCCCAGGCTTTGCCAGTGCAGCGGTTTGCCCAGGTCGACCTCGGCAATTGCCACGGTTCCCCACTCGGTTGACTGGGCAAGTGGTTTTCCATCGTGGCCATAAACAGCCGAGATCATCCAGTTCGAGGAGATATCCGTGTAGGTACTGCTGATCACGTAGACGTGGTTTTCGCAGGCCCGTGCAGCGCCGAGCATGGGATTACATCCCCAGACCGGCCAGGCAATCACCTCGGCACCCTTGTTACTTAGTTCCCGCGCCACCTCGGGAAAAAACCCGTCGTAACAGATCATCATTCCCACCTTGCCGAAACGAGTCTGGAAGACAGGGAACTCGGTCCCGGGCGTGATGCCCCCCTCGATCTCTCCTCGAGGTAGTGTCACCTTGCGGTATTTTCCCACCACCTTCCCGTCCGGGCCAATCAGCACCGAGACGTTGTAGACCAGGTGCCTGTCACGCTCCAGCAGGCCAGCCACGATATAAAGGTCATGTTCTTTTGCCAGGCTGCCAAAGTAACGGGTGGAGGGCCCCGGAATCGACTCGGCGCATTGGGCATACGTTCTGCCGCTGCCAAAAAAAGTGAGTGATTCGGGCAGCACTACCAGGTCAGCCTTCTGCTTGCCCGCCTCGGCAATCATCGGTTTGAAAAGCTGGCACTTCTCGGCGGCAGTGGTCCCCTGCTGGGGTCGATAATGAACTGTTGCCAGCCGCACCGTGCGAGGCCTGGGTGGATCGACCGCCTGCAGCTTCACCTCCGCCCATTCCACCCGACCAGCCGGGGCCCAGCGGTAGGAAAGTTCCACGATCGCCCGCCGGGCATCGGAGGGGACGTGGTAAAGCCCGGAAATCCGGATCCAGCCGTTCTCGAGCGTCGTCTCCTCGAAGGGAAACTCGGGCTCGGCACGGGGGCGTTCCCCGGGACGGTACGAGGCAAATGATGGTTCGTCATGCTTGACGGTATTCCCGTCCTTGTCTCGCCAGAGAATTCGCGCGACCGCCGCCCGGCGGGGGATCTCGATTCCGGTGGTGCGGTAAGAGACGGTGAACTGGTGATACTCTCCTCCCTCGACCGGGTAAGTCCGTTCCCACCAGCCGAACAGGCCTTCTCGCTGATCCGCCTCGATCACCAGGCTTCCGGTCTGGCCGGGGCCACCCTTTGGAAGGTAAGCGAATGCCGGCTTGATCTCGTCACGGGGTGATTGCATGGACCAGCCTGCAGGTGCAGAAACCGGTTTGTCGGCACGTGCGGTGGCCGTGAGAGCGACGAGGGCGATGACCAGCAGGGTCCAGCGTGGCGAAAAAATCCGGGAGTTCATGCCAGGGGCCTCACGATAGTTTTCTTGCAAAAGCAGGGGGGGATCGGCGATCCCGGGAAGTTCATCATACCGTGCCGGAGCGGGGAATTGCCAATCCCAACCTTTACCGATAACAGCCACCCTGCGGGGCCGCTATCATGGGTTCCAGGAAAACATGTTTTTTGCAGTGAGGAGTCCAGCATGCCCCTGTTCCATTCCACCCCGGATACCAATCGCCGCCTGTTTCTTGGGCAAGCCGGGGCACTCCTGGCCGGTGGGGTCCTTTCTTCTTCCCTGGCAGCACGGCAACGCAGTCGCAAGGGAGATGCGGTGGTCGCGATCGGCAGCCGCCGCGAGCTGTTCCTGGACGATGTGCTGGTGGAGAGTACCCGGGGCAAGATCCACTTTCAGCTTCATCACCCAATTCCCCGTGAACAGGCGATCCACCACGACAGTCCCTGGGAAGGGACATCCTCCGGTTACCACACGGTGATCCAGGATGAGGATGTTTACCGGCTCTACTACCGCGGATTCAATTTCGACCTGGTCAACAACCAGATCCGGCCGACGAACAGCGAGGTGACCTGCTATGCAGAAAGCAGCGATGGTATTCACTGGGTGAAACCGGAGTTGAACCTTTATGAGCATGACGGGTCCAGCAAGACCAACATCATCTGGAAGGGCCCCGGCAGCCATAACTTCAGTCCCTTCCTTGACCAGCGACCGGGTTGCCCGGCGGATGAACGGATGAAGGCTTTTGGTGGCCTCATGCGAGATGGGGGCATGTTATTGTTCAAGTCTGCTGACGGTATCCACTGGGAAAAAGCCCAGGAGAAGGCTGTGATCACGAACGGGGCCTTTGATTCTGCCAATATTGGCTTCTGGGATCCCACGATCGAGAAGTACCGGGCCTACTGGCGTTATTTCACCGAGGGTATTACCGAGGCGGACAACTGGAAGCCCGCTGGCATCCGCGCGATCCGGACTGCTGTTTCGGATGACCTGCTGACATGGACCGACGAGCACGACCTGGTTTACACGGACTCCCCGGACCAGCAGATGTATACCAACAGCGTGATCCCCTATGTCCGCGCCCCGCATATTCTGCTTGGCTTCCCGATGCGGTATATCGAGAGGGGCTGGAGTCCCTCGATGCGTGCCCTGCCGGACCTGGAAAAACGCGAGGTCCGGGCCGCTGCCCATATCCGTTACGGGACCGCCCTTACCGAAACCCAGATCATGGCGAGTCGAGATGGTGTTGAGTTTAAACGCTGGAACGAGGCCTTCCTGCGTCCAGGAATCCAGCGACCGGACTCCTGGTACTACGCACACAACAACGTTGCCTGGAACATGGTCACGACTGGCTCGTCACTTCCCGGAGCGCCGGACGAGTTATCCTTTTACGCCAGTTCAGGAAAATGGCATGGTGAGGGCTCAAAGCTTACCCGGCACACGCTGCGGCAGGACGGCTTCGTCTCGGCCAGCGCTCCATTTTCCGGGGGGGAGCTTCTCACGCGGCCTCTCACGTTTGAAGGCTCCCGGCTCGACTTGAATTTCAGCACATCCGCTGCCGGCACGATCAAGGTCGAGCTTCAGAGCGCGACCGGTCGGCCGATCGACGGTTTCACACTTGATGATGCGGACGAGACATTCGGCGACGAGCTTGACCGCACGGTCACCTGGAAGGGATCGCCTGATGTCTCCAGCCTGGCTGGCACGGCGATCCGCCTGCGATTCACTCTTAGCGATGGTGACCTGTACGCCTTCAAGTTCCAGGAAGCTCGCATGCCATGAAGAAATCGTACGCCATGATCCATCGCCGGCGGATGTTACAGACTGGCGCGGCCCTGGTGGCAGGCGGCAGCTTGTGCCTGGAGGAGATGTTACAGGCCGAGCAGGCGCGGGCGAACCCCGTCAAGATCACGGCGGTCAGGACATACCTGCTCAAGGCAGAACTCAAACGAGCTTTTGGCGTCTCCATCTCCGTTCCGCTCGACAAGACCCGTAGTACGCTGCTGGTCAAGATCGAAACCGATGCGGGGATTGTCGGCTGGGGAGAAACGGCACCGATCATGGGCGCCCAGGGAGCGATCGTGGACCACCTGGCTGGCCGGCTGGTCGGCCAGAACCCTCTTCGTTATCGTCACCTGCTGCGGCAGCTCTGGGGACGGGTATTCCATAATGCCCTGGCGGTCGGTGCACTGGAGATGGCACTGAACGATGTCCGTGGGAAGCTGCTTGGGAAACCGGTTGCCGAGCTGTTTGGTGGCCGGTTGCGTGATAAGGTCCCTGTCTATGCCTCGGCGATGAACTACCTGGAGGGAGCCGAACCGGAAGACCATTATCCAGAAGAGGCGGTTGCCCTGGTGAAGCAGGGCTACCAGGCCTTGAAGATGCGCCTGGGACGGTACTCGGTCCGTCGCGAGTCAAAAATTGCCGCCTCGGTTCGGGAGGCGGTTGGCCCGGAGATCAGGCTGATGGCGGATGGGAATGCCGCCTACTCGATCAAGCCGGCCCTGGCGATGGGAGAGGCACTGCATGAACTGGATTTTGACTTCTGGGAAGAGCCACTCCCCCAGGATCCGGACTACGCAGCGTATGACGTGCTCCGCGAGAAGCTCAAAATTCCCCTGGCCGGTGGTGAGGTGATTCCGGATCGTACGACGGCCAGGCGACTGCTGGATCGAGGGGCCTTTGATATCATCCAGCCGGATATCAGCCTCTGTGGCGGGATCAGTGAGGTGCTTTTCATTGCGGAACTGGCGGCACTCTCCCAGGTACAGATCGTTCCCCATTGCTGGGGTGGTGCAATCCTGATCGCGGGGACGATTCACCTGCTTTCCCTGCTGCCCGATCCTCACTGGGGGTTTCCCACCGATACACCCCTGCTGGAACTGGATCGCTCGGAAAACCCCTGGCGAACGGAGATCACGGACCGATCCTTCGAGGTTGCCCGCGATGGATTTATCGCCGTTCCCACCCGTCCCGGGCTGGGAATCGAGGTGGATGAGAAGCGGGTAAAGAAATACCAGGCCGGTTGATCCGTCCTGTCAAGTCAGCGAGGGGACACCAATCTGCTGGAGGACCCCCCGCAGTTCTCCCCTCTCCTCGTCGTTGAGTTCCCGGGTCGGCAGGTGACAGGGACCTCCCGGGCGGCCGCACAGTTCCAGGGCCGCCTTGACCACCGGGCTCTCGGCACCGGTCCGTTTCCACATCTTGCCGCGAAAGGAACCCCAGGGCCAGTTGGCACGGGTAATCTCGGCCTGGGCAGCCGGGTAGTCACCTGCCTCCAGCAGTTTCCAGACTGCCACGTCATGCTCCGGCCAGACCGTTGCCAGGTGCGTGATGTAGCCGGTTCCTCCCAGCAGGTGGTTCATCACCTGCAATCCCTGGTTGTCGACCACCGCCATGCGATCGGAAAAACGAGAGATCCCGCGGAGGTAACCTCCGCCTCCACTGGGAGTGGACCACTTGAGTCCCAGGCATCGTGGTAACTCGGCCAGCCGGTCGATCTGGTCAAGTGACATGTCGTAACCCTCCCAGTGAGTGTTGTAGAGCATGATCGCGGCGCTGCTGGTCGCCTCGTGGACGGCCTGGAAAAATCGCAGGCAGTCCTCGTCGGAGGACTCGTAGTAAAAACCGGGACTCATCTGGATGCCGTCGGCACCGATTTCCTCGGACCAGCGGGCCAATTCGATGGAGGCCGAGGGATTGGTGTCCTGGGCTCCTACCAGCACCGGGGTCTCTCCCGCCGCCGCCTCGACAATGGTTTTGCAGACTGCCTTCCGCTCATCCAGCGTGAGCATGGGAAAGTCCCCGCCGGCTCCCACTGCCAGCAGGACACCAGAGCCGCAGACGATTCCACGCTCGACCACGTAGCGGACATTCTCGCGGATGGCACCGTGGTCCACGGTAAGGTCTTCGTTGAGGTTGGTGATTACCGGGATCATGGGTCCCCGGAGTCGCTCTTTTGCCCTGGCGATATCCACAGGATACTCCTTCGATGAAAACAGAACGCGGGACCGGAATGTGTGTGCACAGGATAGCATTTTCCGGGTTGTCGTTGAGTCTTTTCTGGAAATACGGATACTCTTCGGTTCACCCTTGCCATTTCCATGGTCACGCCGATGCTCTACCTGATCGCCCTGTTAACTGACTTTGCAGCGATCATGTTCATCTTCGTCAGCACCCGTTTCCTGGCAGAGGAGAAGGCAAGCATCTTCGCGATGGGGATGCTGGGCGCCTCTTACGCACTCGCTTCCGGCTTGACCAACACGGTATCAGGCCGCCTGGCGGATCGTGTTGGGCGCCGCCCGATCTCACTCCTGGGAACGGCACTGTTTTTCCTGGGCATGCTCGCCGCACTTAACTCGTCACCGGGAGACTGGACTTTTTATGCAGCTTATGTGGTGGTTGGTGGTTCGCTGGGGTTGATTTACCCACCGGTGATGGCCTGGTTGGGACAGGACAAGGCGGGTTCTGCTGCCAGCGGGACGTATCTTCGTTTTTGCCTGGCTTTCAACCTGGGGATTGCCTGCGGCCAGCTTGGTGGAGGCTGGATGTTCGAGGCCTATGGACCGACAGCCCCGATCCAGTGTGCGATGGGACTGGTGGCAGCCAGTTTCTTCTGTCTGCTCGTGATACGAGAACAGGATTCCAACTCATCGCTCTTGGTTGAACTGCCGAAGGATGGCTCGGTCTTTCCGGAACTGGCCCGTGCCTTTGGACGACTGAGCTGGATGGCCAATTTCAGCGGCATGTTCTCAATGAGTATCCTCTGGTTCCTGCTTCCTCATCTTTTTGTCCAGCTGGAAATTCCTGCCGATGCACATGGGATGATCCTGGCAATTGGACGTGGAGTGGTGATCACAACCTTCGTTGTCATGCATTTCCGGACCGGCTGGCGATACCACTTCCGTTATACGGCACTGTTCCACCTGCTGGGGATCGTGGGACTGTGTGGAATCCTGCTGGGTTCGAGCATCGTTGTACTGACCCTTTCGGTATGCGGCTTTTCTGTTCTGATGGGATACAACTATTTTGGCAGCCTCTTCTACAGCTCGACCGGAAACGAGAATGAACGAAAAGGGCGTGCCTTTGGGTGGAACGAGGCCTTCCTGGGATTCGGGGCCGTGGGGGGATCTTTCCTTGGTGGCTGGCTTGGTAGTGGGAACGTGAGGGCACCTTATCTGCTTGCGGCAATCATCGTGGGGCTTTCATTCAGCGTGCAGGCAATCGTCTACCTGAAACAGGTGAGACCACTTCGCAGGGAGTTGTGGTCGGGAGAGGACTGAAAAGAAACTGCCAGCGGATGTTGTTTTTGCCAACGAATCTGGCACGATGAGGGCCAGATCTTTTCTCGTATTTGGATCCCTGGCATGCTTCGCTTTTCGTATATCTTCTTGCTGCTTTCAGCCAGCCTGTTGTCCCTGTCGGCATTCGCTCAGCGGCCATCGACTGGTTTCACGGAGGCCCGTACTTTTCCGGCACCCGAGGCTCACCAGGGAGTGGCGGCCAGTCGGCAGCACGTGTTTGCCGTGACAAACCGGACCGTGGCGATCTATGACCGCCAGACCGGGAAGCGTCTGGGAGTCAGCACGGGTGAGGCATTGCATCTGAACAGCGGTTACGTCTGGAAGGGGCGGGTGCTCTGTGCCCACTCGAACTACCCGCTTCAACCGGAGGAGAGCGAGGTGAAGGTCTTTGACCCGGTCACATTGAAACTGGCGACACTGGTCAATTTTGGCGATTACGGAGGAAGCCTGACGTGGATTGTCCGCCGCCGGGGTCACTGGCTCTGTAACTTCGCCCGTTATGACGAGAACAACAGTGAAACTTTCCTGGTGGAATTTGATGATGGGTTTAACGAGCTGCGCCGCTGGACCTATCCAGAAAGCGTGATTGGAAAGCTCGGCAAGTACAGTCTTTCCGGGGGTATCTGGTACCGGGGGGAACTGCTGGTAACCGGTCACGATGACCCGGTTGCTTTTCGAGTGAGGATTCCGCGCCAGGGAAAAGTGCTGGAACACGTGGGGAGTTATGCGGTGCCTTTTACCGGCCAGGGATTTGCTACTGACCCGGCGGGTAGAGGGCTGGTCGGGATCAGCCGCGCCAGGCACGAGGTGATCTTTGCCCGCCCGTCCGAGAAGTAGTGTAAGAACCAGGCGGCGACAGCTTCCCCCCGGAATTTCAGTCCTTCACGTGGCCCGATGCACGTACTGAATTACTATTCGATCGCGCATTTCTTTCTCTGGCTGCTGGTCGCGCGGTGGGCAGGAATCCACTGGCTGACGTTCCTGGTGCTTTCCGTTGGCTGGGAATTTCTGGAGCTGGTGTTGCCATTCGAGTTTGCCGTGGAGAGCATCGGCAACAAGTCAGCTGACATCCTCGTGAACATCGTCGGATTCAGCCTGGGCCTGTGGTCCAGGAAAATGCCTGGCCCGGATCGTGCGAACTTGGATCGTTCCTAGGCCTCAGGAAAAAGCCCGGCGCAGAAGCTTCAGGCTTTTGGGGATCGCCGTCTGGTGGGCCTCCTCGCCCTCGAATTCCAGCGAGATGTAGCCGTTGTAATTGACTTTCCTGAGAATCGAGGCAATTCGCTGGTAGTCAATGTCGAGCGTGTACCAGGTGCCGCCGCCAAAGTACGTCTTGGCCTGGACATAGATCGTACTGGGAGCCAGCATCTCGAACTGGCGGTACTGGTCTTCCAGGAAATTACCGGTGTCGGCGGTCACCTGCAGCCAGGGAGAATCGATCGCCTTGACGATCCGCAGAACTCCTTCTGCCGTGCGGCCCAGGCCCCAATGATTTTCCAGCCCCATGACCACTCCCAGCTCCTCGGCCTTCTTCAGGCACTTCTCGAAACTGTCGATCACCCATTCGAATCCCTGGTCATCGGTGTAGCCTTCCAGGCGCGGCTCGACTCCCTTGTTCTCCATCAGCTTGTTGAAATCCCCGATTGTCCCCCAGCGGCCGGTGTTCACCCGGATGGTGGGGATCCCGAGCTTGTAGGCAAGTTCCAGGCAGTGAAGCGTGTGGTCAATGTTCCGCTGGCGGACTGCCTCGTCCGGTGAGACGAAACCCTGGTGCGTGGAGAAGCCGCAAAGGTCCAGCCCGTTGACGAAGGCTCTCCGCTTGAGCATCTGCAGGTAGGAATTGTCCTCGCGAGTCATCTGCACGTGCAGAATCTCCACGGCATCGAATCCGGCCTCGGCCGCCAGGTCAATGCAATCCTCGATTGGCAGCTTCGTGTCCTTGCGGTACCGCCAGTAGGAGTAAGTGGAAACAGCGATCGGGTTCGGGGTGGCAGGAGCCGTTTTTTTCTCCCGGGCGGATCCGGACGGGGTGCCCAGCAGGCTTGCAGTTGCCAGGGCCGAGCTGGCCAGGAAATGCCTGCGCGGGATGTTGTGCGATTCAGGTATCAAGGACACGTGATTTTCTCCGAGTCAGGACAGGAAATCGGCCAGGTTATATTTTACCGCGAAAAATGGAGCGAGTTGACGGCTGGCTGGCTGGAAAACACGAATCACTCGCCTCCCTTCCAATCGCCCCGGTTGATAACAGCCCCAACCTTTTTTCGTTACACTTGCAGGCACTCGCGTGATTGCTGACCATTCCGACCTGTTCCCGGTGAGGTTTCCAATGAAAATCCAACTCGTTCTCTTTGCTGGACTGCTGCTGGCAGGACTGGCCATGCTTGTCCCTGGCGAGGAACCGCAGACGGCAAAGAAAGTGACGGCGGAGGAGGTCCAGGAGATCCTTGCGTCCGTTTCCAACTGGGGACGCTGGGGGGAGGATGACGAGCTGGGGACATTGAACCTGATTACTCCTCGCAGGCGCCGCCAGGCCGCATCATTGGTCAGGGCAGGGGTCTCTATTTCCATGGCCCACGATGTGATCAAGGAGCGGATGGATGGTTCCAGCCCGTTTGAGCACGAGGTGATGATCAACGCGATCTCGGGTGGAGTGGGCGGAGCAGGGGATCGTTACAGCGTGCAGTACCATGGTTTCACGCAGACCCACCTCGATGCTCTCTTTCACATTTTTTACCAGGGGAAAACCTATAACGGCTATTCGGCCGAACAGATCCTCACCAGTGGCAGCGGGCAACTCTCTATCAACCGGATCCGTAACGGGATCTTCACACGTGCCGTGCTGATGGATATTCCCGCCCTGCTGGGGGTGCAGTACCTCGAGGGTACCGAGGCGATTTATCCGGAACACCTGGAAGCCTGGGAAAAGAAGGCTGGTGTGCGAGTTCGATCCGGGGACGCGGTGCTGGTAAACACTGGTCGCTGGACGAGGCGCGAGCAGGAGGGGCCCTGGGACATCATGGGCGGTTCAGCGGGACTGCATGTCTCCTGCCTGGAGTGGCTCAAGGAGCGAGACGTGGCGCTGGTGGGAAGCGACCTGGCACTCGACGTGATGCCATCGGGTTGTGACGGAATCCAGTTGCCGGTCCACCTGGGGGTTATCGTACAGATGGGGATGCCGATTCTGGACTGCTGTGACTTCCGTGCCGTGGCAGAGGAGTCTCGACAGCGAAAGCAGTGGACTTTCCTTCTGACGCTTGCACCACTTGCCGTGGAGGGGGGCACCGGTTCCCCGATCAATCCAATTGCAACGTACTAGACGAGTAAAGAAGTGTCATCATGCTGGCGGGATGAACTGCCGCAGGTAGGTGTGACTCTCCTCGAGTGACTTGTGACGCAACTCGGCGGTCTCCTCGTAATCCCGGTCCTCGACCTCCACGCAGACCGGCCCGTCGTAACCACTCTCGGCCAGCACGGAGAAGAACTGACTCCAGTCGATGTCCCCCTTGCCGGGCAGTTTGGGAGTATGGTACTTGAGCGGCGTCGCCAGGATGCCAACCTGGTCAAGCTGGTCTCGCTCGATACGAACATCCTTGGCATGCACATGGAAGAGCTTCTCGCGGAAGTCGAGCATCGGCTGGTAGGCGTCCATCTGCTGCCAGATCATGTGGGAG
>JAPYUD010000384.1:0-4009 GCA_029936215.1 Pirellulaceae bacterium
GATTGGTGGAGGCCAGTTGACGCTAATGGCACATAATGGACATGTGCTTGTTTGCGGGGCCAATGCCAATGGTCATTACTGGCGACAGTTTCTCTCCGGCCAGTTCAGTACCCGCAGGCTGGTGGTGCTGGATGCGGAAAATGGAGACCTGCTCTGGAAAAAGGATGCCAACTACCGTCACCGACCGATCATCGTCGGCGAGGAGGTTCTTGCTGAGCCCTGGGGATTTAATCTGCATACCGGGGAACCGAAGATGCGCGAACATCCGTTGACCGGGGAACAGACAGTCTGGCAGTTTAGCCGCCCGGGACATCATTGTGGTCCGATCACCGCGGCACCCAATATGCTGTTTTTCCGCAGCGGGTTTACCGGGTATTACGATCTCTACTCCGATAGCGGCACGAGCCACTTTGCCGGCCATCGAATGGGATGCTGGGTGAATGCTATTCCAGGTAACGGGCTATTGATGATTCCGGAAGCGAGTGCCGGGTGCGTCTGCCAGTTCTCGATTACCTCGACCGTTGTCATGGAACCGCGGGGCGACAGGGACAGTTGGCGGATCTACAGTGCCACGGGACTCAAGACCCCGGTCAAGTCGATGGCACTCAATATCGGTGCCCCGGGGGATCGCCGTGATGATTCCGGAACGCTCTGGCTGGGATGGCCACGGCCCAAGACGGTCGGGCGACTGGAATACGAGTTTGACATCCAGCCCAAGTACCTCGGCTCCCCGCTGACGGCAAGCTTTAATAGCGACACGGTCAAGGTAGAGAACGAGGAGCCAGGCTGGATCGCAAGTTCCGGGATTCGTGGACTGGGAAGTTTTTCCCTTCCGTTGCTGGGAAGCGATGATGCACCGGGAAGTTACGAGGTGGTGCTTCACCTGGTCGTGCTGGATGAGACTCAAAAACAGACCGAGCCGCTGGATATCAAGATCCAGGGAGAGACAAGGGCGACCGGGGTGGACGTTTTGAAGCAGGCAGGTGGGCCTCGTAAGGCAGTCACGCTCACTTACCAGGTCGAGGTGAAGGATGACCTGCGGGTCGAGCTGGTTCCATCAGCGGAGAACCCGAACCTGGAACAGTTGCCAGTGGTGACAGCGGTCGAAGTCCAGCGAAAACCGTGATCGCGGTTTGACCCGTGGCCAGGCTAGGAGCTCGCGATGATGGATGCCGAGATCGCACCGCTGAAGATCGGTCCCTATGTGCTTGACCTGCCTGCCGTGCAGGCCGCACTCTCCGGGTACAGTGACTGGCCGATGCGAGTGATCGCCAAGCGGCATGGAGCTCCTTACACGCTCTGCGAGGTGATGCTTGATAAGTTCCTGGTGCAGGTACGCAATCGCAAGCGGACCCAGCATTTCCTTTTTCATTCGGAGGAGGAGCACCCGATCGGTGGGCAACTGATGGGGGCCGAGCCGGAACAGTTTGCCGCCGGTGCGGCAAAGCTGGTGGATGCTGGTTTTGACGTCATCGATATTAACTTTGGCTGTCCCGTCAAGAAGGTGCTGGGCAAGTGCCGTGGTGGATTTCATCTGGGGCAGCCCGAGGTCGCACTTGAGATCATTCGTCGAACCCGGGAGGTGGTGCCGGAAGAGATTCCGGTGACCGTGAAGATGCGTCGCGGTATCGATGAGAGCCAGCAGAGCGTTGTTCACCTCTACCAGATCCTGGAGGGCTGCCTGGAGCTGGGCGTGGCCGCGGTAACGGTCCATGGCCGTACGGTGGAGCAGCGGTATATCGGTCCCAGCAAGTGGGATTTCCTGCGTCAGCTGAAACATGACTTCCCGGCACTGACGATCCTGGGGAGTGGGGATCTCTTCTCGGCCCAGGATTGCCTGGCGATGTTGCGGCAGACGGGAGTCGATGGAGTTGCCATTGCCCGCGGTGCGATCGGGAACCCCTGGATCTTCCAGCAGTTGCGTGCCCTGTTGCGTGGTGAGTCCCTGCCACCTGCTCCCGGTCTGCACGAGCAGCGTGATGTGCTCTCCGATCACTTTGGCCTGGCCAGGGAACTCTATGGTGACGAGAGAGCGGCCGTGGTGATGCGGAAGTTTGGCATCAAGTACTCGGCATTACATCCCAGGCACAACGAAGTGCGACTCGATTTCACCCGGGTTCGCATGGTGGAGGATTGGCAGCAGTTGCTTGAGGCCTGGTACGACGAGGATGGCCCGGGCTGCTTTCCTGCCGGGGATCTTCACCGGGTTCAAGGGGATGTGACGCCGGGTGGAGAATCCTCGCTGGTCGCCTCGTGAGATGCCAGCGACAGCTGGATTTCCTCTCGGACGGTGGGGTCCTGTTCATCGTCCAGGCTCGCCGAGAGAATCAACAGTCCCTGGGGGCTTGCCAGCTCTCCGAGTGCCCATGCGCAGGCACCACGAACCAGCGGCTCCTCGTCCTTTAAACCATGGCCCAGGGCCTCGGTGGCGGGAAGATGTCGCTGGTTGCCGAGCACGATGGCAGCATTGCGCAGCATCCCGCGCCGGCGCGACCGCCAGATGGGTGTGTTGCGGAAACGATCTCGGAACGACTGGTCATCCATGGTGAAGAGTTCCATCAGGTCCAGCGGGGTAAATTCCGACTGGGGCTGGAAGGCATCCTCCGAGGGAATCTCCCCGGGGGAATTCCAGGGACAGACCTCCTGGCAGATGTCGCAACCAAAAACCCAGTCGCCACTGGGGCTCCGCAGGGAGCGGGGTACCGGGCTGCGAAGCTCGATCGTCAGGTAGCTGATGCAACGACTGGCGTCGAGCACATAGGGCTGGGGGAATGCGTCGGTGGGGCAAGCGTCGAGGCAGGCACGACAGCTTCCACAATGGTCCGCTGTGAAAGGGTTGTCGGCGACCAGGGGCTGGTCGGTAAGCAGGGCCGCAAGGAAAAACCAGCTTCCCAGCTCGCGATGGATCAACATCGTGTTCTTGGCGATCCAGCCAAGCCCGGCCAGCTGGGCGAAATCACGCTCCAGCAGGGGGGCAGTGTCCACCACGCCGCGGGCAAGTGCACCCGGAACCAACTCCAGCAGGCTCTCGCGGAGCTGCCCTAGGCGGCGATGAATAAGGTCATGGTAATCCTCGCTACCACGCGCATAGCGTGCCACCAGGCCGGTGCCGGGAGTTGCCGGCGTGGCAGGCCCGCCACCGGGGTAGGTCATTCCCAGCATCAGGATGCTGCGGACTCCATCCAGGACGCTCGCTGGATGCTCGTAGGCTTCGCTGCGGTTCCCCAGGTAGTGCATCTCGCCTGCGAAGCCAGATGAGAGCCAGTGCTTGAATTCACCCAGGTGAAGCGGGCTGACCGCATCGGTTACGCCGGCCAGCTGGAAACCGAGCTGTTGGGCCCGTTTCTTCAGGTCAATCGTCAGTTTCGGGTCAGGCTCTGGCATGGGCGATGGGAACCGTACAGGCAAGAAGTATTTTATCGTAGCGGAAAAAAGCTGCCCCGGATGCATGCGAAATGATATTGGTGGAAACGGGCAGGAACGCTAATCTACCGGCCTGTGGACCAGTGTCCAGACGCCCCGCTGGGAAGGAAAACCGTCATGTCGATACTTGTTGATCGCCTGGCTCGAATCGTGCTTGTGCTGGCCCCGCTGGGCCTGCTGGCAGGATGCCAGGGAGCTGGTAGCAGTTACCCGCTGTTTTCCATTCCGGGCGTGACACGTGTTCCTCCTCCAGGCAGCTGGGAGCACAACGGGGATGCCAAGTATTACCCCGATCTTACCCCGGCCACGTCCGGGCCGGTGGAGCATGAGAGCACGGAACGCCTTCAGGGGGCAGCATCCCTGAAGTGGTTGCCACACCAGGGGCAGCCGGCATCGGAAAATGCCGTCGTACCAGCAACCTTCGAGCAACCGGTGGGCTCAGGAGTTGTCGGCAATCTGACGCCACCTCGCCTGCTTCAGCCCCCCACCGGCGCCCGTCCCCTGCTGCCGGCAGCAGATGCTGACAGGGAGTGGACATCCCGGCATGACCCGCGTTAACGGGTTTCAGCGTGCAAGGGAGCTGCAG
>JAPYUD010000385.1:0-4005 GCA_029936215.1 Pirellulaceae bacterium
GCTGGATTTCGTTACGGAAACTGACTGGCGGGGGGGTTGTGAATTGTTGCACGCTGACCGGGACGGTTGACATACCCTGGCTACCGGTGACTTCGATGATGGTTTGACCGTTGGCAATCGGTTCAACCAGGCCGCGCGGTGAGACTTGAGCGATTTGCGGGTCGAGACTCTTGTATCGCACGGTGCGTGTGACGTCCTGCCGCCGCTCGTCATTGGTCTCGGTTGCCACCAGTTGTTGGTAACTTTCCGGGCCCAGCAGTGTCACGGTCCTGGGGTGAACAGTGGGAACGGCAGCCACGGGTGTGGACAATAGCAGGATAAATACGGCGGGCAGAAAAAACCATTTCATGGCTAAATTATAGTAGATGGCAAGGGGGCTCGTAGCGCCAATTTGTCCTTCGGTTTTGGAGAACTCTCCCTGCCCAGGGATTGCCGTGTTCTCCATCTCCTACATGTTAAAGAGTGGCATTTCCGACTGGGCCCGGGCATCCTGAACGGGGCAGAATTCCAGGCGATGCCAACAGCAAAACACAGGACTCTCCTGGTTATTTTTGCAGGCTCACCGGAATGCTGCCATCGCCTGTCTCCTCACCTTCAAGTAGCCAGGAGAGGTTGAAACGTGCAACCGTGGAGCCACCTTCCGGACCGCCCTCGAAGTTCAGGTAGATCCAGCCCTCGCTGGACGTACCGGCAAACCCGGCCGAGAGGGAGGAGTAAGCATGTCGGCCCTCGAACACCTGTCGCTTGAGCGGCCACGTCTTACCACCATCAAAGCTCGCCCAGACGGTCCCGTGATCGCGGCCTGTTGGGCTATCACAGTTGCTGTAGATGAGGATATCCTTTCCCTTGATCGGCAGCCGTACCAGCCCACCCATGCATCCGTAATTGGTGTTCTGGGGGCCGTCTGGAAGAACCTCGCAGATCTCCAGTCCCTGCCAGGTAGCTCCCCCATCATCACTCCAGGCAGTCCAGCGGCGGCGCGGATTGGCTCCCTCCTCGGCCCAGTGTCGACGCGAGTTATAGTAGACGCGACCATTGGCAAGCTCGGCGATCGTCGCCTCGCCCGTCCCGTTGGCGGGAAACGGATCACTCGTTTTCCATGTCTTCCCCCCATCATCGCTATAGATCGCGTTGGTATAGTGATCCGGCCAGCGAGCCTGATCGTTCTTGCCGGCATAAAACCGGGAGGGTCTGACCAGACGCCCCTTGTGCGCACCATGGCGGAGAGTGATGCCATGTTCATTCATGTGCATCGATGGCATGTTTCCCTTCGAATCGGGATGGATCGTCACATCTTCTGCCACCCAGGTGAGGCCATCGTCGCTGCTGCGGTAAACGCTCAGGGGAGCAGGCGGGTGATGGTCTTCGACGAAGGCAAGGATGTCGCCTGTTGTCTCGTCCACGGTCGTCCCTCCGCACTGGAATCCCGGGCTGGCGATCGTGATCACTTCACCCCACGTGGCACCCCCGTCCTCGCTTCGTCGAACCCGCACCCCGCTCGTCCCCCAGGTCGCCAACACGGTACCCCTCGGTGTGACCACGACGTTGGGAAATCGTTCCCCCGAAAAAATCTGCTGCATCTCCAGCGCCGGGGCGCCGAGAAACTCGTTCCCTCGCCGCTCAAGCTTTTTCCCAGCCGCGGCGGTCGATACGAATAGCAGAAGGACAACAAGTACGATGGGGAGACGTTGCAAGTTCTTTTTCATGGCGTTTCTATCTCGTGCTTGATGACAACCGGGCGAACAATTCAGTTAGGGGATATGATAAGCGGTTGACCTGCCATGTCGATCACTCTTGGTACCGGTTGCCATGATTCTTACAATCGATAAATGAAAACCGCCATGGAAAGTGCCCGGCCTGAGATGCTCGATCGCCGCCAGTTGCTTGGCAGGGGGAGTGCCGGATGCCTGGGCCTGAACCTTGGCAGCCTGTGGTGGACACGAGCAGCGTTGGGGGAGGAGGCCGGCGGCCCGGGAGAATCCCGAATCCGAGCCTGTATCGTGATCTTCTATTATGGTGGACCGAGCCACCTCGACACGTTCGACATGAAGCCGCGGGCGCCGAGCGAGATACGAGGTGAATTCACGTCGATCTCGACATCGGTCCCGGGCCTTCCGATCAGCGAACATCTCCCACACACCTCCAAGGTGATGCACCACGTGGCGGTCATCCGCAGCATGCACCACACCAACCGCCTGCACGACTCGGCATCCACCGAGACGCTTACCGGGCGGCAATCGCCACAGGGAGACCGGGAGGAATTTTCCAACATCGCCCAGTTCTATCCCTGTCATGGTGCAACCATTAGCCACCAGCGTCGGCACCTCGATATCGACGTGCCCCATGCCGCACTTCCCTGGGTGTTCCACAATGTTGTCGACACGCCCTGCCAGGGAGGGGGCTTCCTGGGCGCCGCCTATGACCCTTTCCGGATCGAGGGCGATCCAGTCAGGGTCAATTTCCAGGCAAAGATGTTCTCGCGGCCCTCGGACCTTTCGATCCAGCGACTCCAGCAGCGACGGGCGTTGGCTGAGCGATTGGCAGAGGACTCGGCCCTCAACGGCATCCCCCAGTCCCGGCAACTGAAGGCACTTTATGGCCGGGCGATCGAACTGATGCAGTCCGAGGCGGTCGCCAGGGCCCTTCGGATTGAAGAAGAACCCCAGGCGGTGCGGGAGCGATATGGCCTTTACCCCGACAAGATGCCCGAGGGGGTCCGTGAAGTGGCCGGTCACCAGTTGCGTGGGCAGAACGTGCTGCTTGCCCGCCGACTGGTCGAGGCAGGAGTGCCGTTTGTCAACGTCTATGACTTCCGCCAGCAGGGACAGAACTGGGACTCCCACGCCGATAACTTTGACGAGCACAAGAATCGCCTGCTTCCGCCCGCTGACAAAGCCTATGCCGCGCTGATAGAGGACCTGGATGAACGAGGATTGCTCGATTCGACCCTGGTAGTGGCCCTGGGCGAGTTCGGCCGAACCCCCACGATCAACAAGAATGCAGGCCGGGATCACTGGCCTGACTGTTACAGCATCACCCTGGCAGGCGGCGGCATCCGCGGCGGAACTGTTTTTGGTGCCAGTGACAAGCTGGGAGCTTACCCGGTCATCGATCCGGTAACCCCGGCGGACCTTGCCGCAACAATCTACTGGCGATTTGGCCTGGACCCGCGAGCTGAGATCCACGATCGCCTCGGTCGCCCACACCGGCTGGCGGATGGCAAGCCGATTAAGAACCTCTTCTCTTAAGCCAACGGCTACTCGGGTTCAACGTCGAAAGGATTGTCCGGGTCCCTGCCTTCGCCTTCACCAGCCCCTTCGCCTCCCGCCTCGGCCTCTTCAAAAGCCTTCTCTAAGCCTTTCTTAAGTTCCTCAAGGGCCTCTTCGAAATCCTCATCCTTGTCCGCTTCATTTCTTTCGTTGAAGATCTCGTCAAATCTATTCTGGCCCGGTTGATTGCCATCCTGCATGGCACCGACGACCAGCAGAACAGAAACCAAGATTCCAATAATCGAGGTCACAATTCCCGCCGTGGCCAGCGGCTGCTTGGACGATCCCTTGGCGCCCGACAGGCCCAGGATCAGACCGATAATGCCACAGGGAAGACTGATCGGGATCAGGCAAAAAAGGGCAAGCGAGATAATGCCCAGCACCAGCGAGGCGACCGCCAGGCCGCTGGTCGGAGCACCACTGTGAGCATATGTCACTGCCACAGGCTGGACTCCTGCCTGTGACGCGGGAGCGGACGGATCGGGTAAATAGCCAGCCAGTTCCGGAACCTGAGCGATCGGCTGGCGGCCAATCAAACCGTCCCGCCAGACCGGCGTTGCACCGCTCAACCCGCCCGAGATGATCATGTCGCGCATCGTCGCCGCATCAATCGGGCCGATCAACTCTCCCTGGTTCTCGTAATACCAATTGTGTTCATTCGCCATGGAGGCAAGTGTACCCGGCTCACGGGGCTTCCACAAACAGGGAACTCACTCTGCCCCGAAGTCTCCGTTAG
>JAPYUD010000386.1:0-1711 GCA_029936215.1 Pirellulaceae bacterium
GCGCACGTCGACAACCTGCCAAAGCCAGTTGGCAAAGAGGACAGAACTTGTGGCGATCCGATGCAGCAAGCGATCAAGCCCGCGCACGTCGACAACCTGCCAAAGCCAGTTGGCCAATCGAAGCGTCGGTCGAACAATGAAGGTGCTGTAGATTTCATCAAAATAGAACTTGTTCAAAACAATCACGTACAGGGTCTTCGCCCAGTTCGAGCGAGCAACAAGAGATGGCCTGGGGTTCGTGTGAAGCACGAAGGCCAGAGCCCAGCCTCCGCAGGCTGCCAGCAGCGGCACCGTGAGCAATGGGAAGAGACTTCCCGGTTGCCCAGCGCTGGCAACGATCGGGAGTTGCTCTCCCAATGCGGGAGCCAGGAATGGAACGAACCAACTCCATAACGCCGTCAGAATACCGGTCAGCCCCAGCGCTCCCAGGGAGACGCCAAAGACGTGAAGGGGCGAAAAGAAACGAGGTTGAAAGACTGCCGAAGAACTTCGTTGAAACAGCGAGGTGACTCCGCGAAAGAGGTACATCGCTGTAAAGAAGACGGTCAGCAAGCCAATCACCCAAAAGGCAATCCTCGCCGCAGGCGCATTGTGCACCGTCCAGAGATGCTCATAAGAACCGGAGAAGATCACAAAAGGTGGAACGCAGGCCAGGATCAAGGCGCCGAAATACAGCAACCACGGCGGCCTCGAGAGGCTTGATCTCGCCCCCTTGTGTTCATGGGCAGCGGCCGATTCGAGTTGACTCCCTGTCGACAGGAACAAGAATCCTTTCAAACATCCATGGGCCAACATGTGGAAAATTGCCGCCGCAAATGCCCCCACACCGCAGGCCATGATCATGAATCCTATCTGACTGATCGTCGAATAGGCGAGGATCTTTTTGATATCAGTCTGTGCGAGAGAAACGATCGCCGCACCGAGAGCCGTCACTGCCCCAACCACTGCAATCACCGTCATGGTAACTGGAGAGAGCATGATTAATACGCTCAAACGAACGAGCAGGAAGGGACCGGCGTTGACCATGGTGGCGGCGTGAATAAGTGCCGAGACCGGGGTCGGAGCCTCCATCGCGTATGGAAGCCAGACATGAAAGGGGACCTGGGCGGACTTGCCCATACAGCCGACAAACAAGAAGAGCGTGATCATCGTGATCACCTGCACCTTGCATTCGAGACCTAACCATCCCAGCAGATTGATGGTTTCTCCGCTCATGCTCGGAGCCATCTCCAGAATCGCATGGATATCAAGCGTTCCAAACGTGGCAGAGGTCAGGATGATTCCAAACAACAGCCCAACGTCAGCCAACGCGTTGACCAGGAATACCTTGGTGGCCGCATGGCCGGCAGCTTTGCGGCTGGCCTGATGGGAAATCAAGAGATACGAGCAGATGCCCATCACTTCCCAGCACATGAAGATCATCAACAGATTACTGCTCATGACCAGCGTCACCATGGCAAAAGTAAACAATGCCATGACGGCAAAGAACCGGCTGTATCGCGCGTCTCCAATCATGTAGCGGGACGAATAGACGTGGACCACAAAGCTGACACCTGTAATCAACAACAGAAGCAACACGGTGAGCTGGTCAAGGTGCAAACCCAGGTCCACGATGAAGCTTCCAGAATGAAATAACTCGTAAAGAGGTATGGAAAGGGGCTCGTTTCCCCTAACAAGCTCAACGAAGGCCATCACCGACAAGCCGAACGAG
>JAPYUD010000386.1:1721-4005 GCA_029936215.1 Pirellulaceae bacterium
GCGAGCGTGATAATGATGCTCGCCACAAGCGGCAACAGCGGGATCAGGATGTAAACAGCTGACATCGAATTCGTTACCTTTGCGCAGACAAGTCAGAGTCCCACAGACGAGGCGGTGTTCCGGAAGAAACTGATAATTGGATCGCTACAGAGCCCCAGGATAATAATCGTGACTGCAGTCACTCCCACACTCAAACGCAGCGAGAGTTCTGTTTCGACGCGGACCGCAGGAGGGGAAGTTTGGCCATCACGAAAGACACTCACAAAGAGTCTCTGGAAATAGGCCATCGTCAGGAGCGTGGAAAGAACCACCGCCCCGACAGCCAGGTAGTTGCCTGCTTCCATGGCCCCCAGGATGATGTACCACTTGCCGAAAAACCCCCCGGTCGGCGGAATACCAATCATGGACATGCCCAGGACAACGAGCGCGGCTGTCATCCACGGCGATGCTCCACGCAATCTCGACCATTCTTCCACGGTGTGTGCCTGGTGCCGATAGACCGCTGCGCCAGCAATGAAAAACAGACCAGCTTGCATGACGGCATCGTTGATCAAGTAAAACATGCCCCCAGCAAATCCCGTTGGATTTCCTTGACTCACTCCAATCAGGATCAACCCAATATGGGAGATGCCACCATAGGCAAACATCCGTTTCACGTTTTGTTGACTCAAGGCAAGTAGTGCGCCCACCACTGCCGCAAGAGCACCAAGCACCCCAAGCAATGAGAGCACGTGTACCTGTCCTATCTCGGCTCCAGCACTGAGTACCCAAAACATGATTCGGACCCACGCATACAAGGCAACCTTGGTCATGAGGGCGGCGAGAATAGGCGAAACCGCGTCTGGCGCACGCGTGTAGGCACCTGGCAACCAGCCATGAAGTGGAAAGAGAGCCATCTTTATTCCAAGACCGATGAACATGAAAGTGGATCCTCCAATGACTGCTTTGGAGGTCATCAGCTCAGGCTTTTCAGCCAAATGCTGAGCCAGGTCCGCCATGTTCAGGGTGCCTGTCGCCGTATAGAAAAAGACGATTCCCAGTAGATAGAATGAGGACCCCATGGTTCCCAGGATGAGATATCGAAAGCTAACCATCAGTGCCCGGCCGCCACGAACACCGACCAGGGCATAGGCGGACAAGGCGGCAACCTCCAGGAACACGAAGACGTTGAATATGTCCCCGGCAAAGACGATCCCTACCAGGCCCGATATCAAGAGCAAGATCAGCGTGTGGTAGTGAACCACGCGTGTGCCGAGTGAGGGTGGCATAACCGGGCCACCGTAGATCACGCAGACCGAGGCGAGCAGGCTGACAACCACCACCATGATGCTCGCCAGGCCATCATTGACCCACTCGATTCCGATTGGCACGCCAGCGGTCGCTGCACTGCTGAGCCAGCCGCCGAAAACATGGCGAGTTTCTCCATCCTGCAGAACGTCCAGAAGATTTGCCAGGGCTGCTGCAGACATCGCAAAAACGGCCACCAGCGCAATCGGTCGGCACCAATCTCGATTCTTTCGACAAACCACTGGCATGCAGATGGCCGTCAGAAACGGTATCAAAAAGATGATTGCTGGATACTGGTTACTCATTCGTTCCTCGTTAACAACTCATCCTCGTCCAGGCTGCCGTAGGTGCGGTAGATTGCCGTGGCCAGTGCCAGGGAGACTCCCAGGGTGGCAACCTGGACCACAATCGCTGTCAGCGTGAGAACATGCGGCAGTGGATTGGCGTACTCTGCAGGATCCACGTCGTTTCCCTCGACGATGACCGTGTCTTTCCCCTGCAGAATTGGAACCGTTGCGTCCTGCTTGGCGCTGATCGTGACCAGGAGAAAGATCACGCTCGTCTGGACCAGGTACATGCCGATAAGCTTCTTCACCAGGTTGGGGTGGGTGACCATGATGAACAAACCCCAGACGAAGAGGATCACGAAGGCAATGTAGTGTGGTCTTTGAAGAGCCAACTCAATGTGTTCAAACATTCGTTTCCTCCCTGCCCTCGATCAACGATAAACTCAAGACAATCGAAATTGCGGTCACGGCAATATCGACAGCGACCCCGACCTGGGTCATCAAGATGCCGAGGGAACGCCGTTGTGAGTCGGTGTCGATCCAGGGGATCTCCAGGCTGGAATAGTTCAGGAACTCACCACCTCCGATCAAACAGAGCCCACCTATCCCGGCGAAGATCAGCAAGCCAATCCCGTCGCCGTGGATCATCTTCTGAGCCAGGCGATACGACGAGTCCTCGGAGCCAAACACGAGGATCCCCAGGATGACGC
>JAPYUD010000387.1:0-4001 GCA_029936215.1 Pirellulaceae bacterium
GTGCAAGGAGTGTTGTGATCACGGCGCCACACTGAAATCCCATTTTCCATTTGCCTGCCCACTTTGCTGAAAAATCTCCGCCCTCCTTTTCAATCTGGCTTCGGATTACCGTTACCAGCAGCTCTCGCGCCGCCACAACCACGGCCATCCATCCGACTATTCCCCAAAGGCCGAACTGCTGCTGGTTGCCATCCGCTGCGAGCAGGATGTATGTACCACAGATGATTACCTTGTCGACAAATGGGTCGAAAACCCGTCCCAGTCGTGTGACCTGGTTGTACTTGCGAGCCCAGTAGCCATCCATCCAGTCGGTGGCAGCGGCGATCGAGAAGAGGACCATGGCAAGCAGGTAGTTCTCGAGTGGGATCAGCACGAACACGACAATCGCCAACACCAGGCGCATGGCGGTGATCTGGTTTGGGACGTTCCATATCGTGTTGGAGGGGCGAACCATCGTCATCTCATTCCCAGGCTACGTATTTCTATCTGGGCGACTCACCGGCACTGGCGACAAGGTCATAAGCCCGTGCCGCCACGACTTCACATTTTACGATATGACCGGCCTGGAGTGGGAAGTTTTCCCCGGTGACGTAAACGACCGCATCGACATCAGGGGCATCCCCCCTGGTGCGTCCGATCCAGGCGTTTGCCTCGGCATCGAGTAACTGGTCAATTATGACGTCCTTCTGCAGTCCAACCTGGCTGGCAGTGCGTGTAAAAGCGACCTCCTGCTGGATTTCCATGACCGCATCGCGCCGGGAGTTCTTGAGTTCCTCCGGGAGGTGCCCTTCCAGACGAGCTGACGGGGTCGACGCTTCGTGGGAATAGGTAAAAATGCCCAGGTGTTCAAATTTCTGCTGCTGAACGAAGTCTTTCAGTTCACCAAAATCATTTTCTGTTTCGCCGGGGAAACCAGTGATCATGGTAGTTCGCAGGGTGAGGTCCGGGATCGTGTCTCGAAGCTGCCCAAGCAACTGCTCGGTCTCGATGCGCGTGACGCGGCGGGACATTCGCCGCAGCATGTTGTCACTGATGTGTTGAAGTGGCATGTCAATGTAGGGAAGGATTTTCTGGCTACCGGCGATCGTCTCCAGCAGGGGCCGATCAATGTACATCGGGTAAAAGTACATCAGGCGAATCCAGTCCAGTCCCTCCACCTGGTCAAGCTGCTTGAGGAGTTCCGTGAGCCGGGGTGAACCGTAAAGGTCCTTTCCGTAGTAGGTCGTATCCTGGGCGACGATAATCAACTCTCGGACCCCGTCGTCGGCAAGTTGCCGGGCCTCGGCGAGTATCTCCTCGATTGGTTTGGAAGCATGAGTTCCCCGCATTTGTGGGATGGCACAAAAGGTGCAGAGGCGATCGCAGCCCTCGGAGATCTTCAGGTAAGCGAAATGGCGGGGTGTGATCCGCAGTCGATCGGTGTCCGCGAGGGGACGAATCGGGGCAGGGTGAAAGACACTCCGTTGTTCGTCCAAGTCTCCTACCAACCGGTCAGCAATCCGCGTCACCTCGTCGCGGGCAAAGACGCCGACCAGTGAATCGATGCCGGGTCGATCGGAGTAAAGTTCCTCCCGCTGACGCTCGGCCAGGCAGCCGCAGACAATAACTCCGCGTGTCCCACCGTCGGTCTTGAGTTGTAACATCTCGTCAATGGCGGAAAAAGATTCCTCTCTGGCCTGCTCAATAAAACCACACGTGTTGACGATGACGAAATCCGTGCCTTGCGGATCTTGCACGAGGTCATACCCGTCCAACTGGAGCTGGCCGAGGATGCGTTCACTGTCGACGAGGTTCTTGGGGCAGCCCAGGCTGACAAAGGCGTAGCGTCCCTTGGTCCCTGGTTGGGAGTCCGGCTTTTTGGTGATCGGCTGCATTGGGAGTAGCCTGGAGGTTAGTACCAGAGTTCCTTGTTGGCGATGTTCTGCAACGACTGTCCACTGGCAAAACGGTTTACATTATCCAGAAGTGTTTCCAGGTGTCGTTCAGGGATGCGGATGGAACAGGCTGCGATGTGAGGGGTCAGGATAACGTTTTCCATCTGCCAGAGAGGATGTTCGGACGGGAGTGGCTCGGTCTCAAAGACATCAAGTGCCGCTCCTGCAATCGTACCCGCCTGGAGTGCGGAGACCAGGTCGTCGAGGCGGACGATCACCCCACGACCGATGTTGATGAGGTAGGCGGATGGTTTCATCCATGCGAACTGTTTCTGCTGGAAAAGACCCTCGGTTTCCGGAGTATGGGGAGCAGCGATGACCACGAAGTCGCTTTCCCTGAGGAGCCACTCAAGCTGGTCGACACCCCGTAGGTCGTCAACGAATTCGGCAGATTCGCGCGGGTCCGGGTCAATTCCGAGGACCCGCATGCCAAAGGAATTTCCCCGACGGGCGATTTCCGAACCAATGCTGCCCAGGCCAACGATTCCCAGGACAGAGTCAGAAACGTGCATGTGGGACTGGTCCATGGCACTTACTTGGCCGGGCCCGGTTGCGAAACCCTGGCGCGAATTCTCTCCGCCGACTGGCATCCAGTGGGCCTCGATTTGCTGTCTCAGGTAAATGTGAAGGCGTCGACAGAACATCAGGATATAACCGAAGACGTGATCGGCGATGACGTCGTAAAACAGTCCCCGCATGTTGGTCAGGGTGCAGGGGTGTTCAATCAGTTCCGGGAAAAGATAGTGCTCGAGGCTGGCGGTAGGGCTCTGGACCCACTTGAGCTGGCCGGCGCTGTCGAGCAGTTCGGGAGTGATTTTTCCGAAAAATCCATCTGCATCGGTCATCTCTTCCTTCGCCTGGATACCGTTCTGACAGTTGACCACAACCATCTCGCCCGCTGCCTCTTGGATCAGGGCCAGGCGGTGTGCATCCACTTCCGGAAAGATAACCAGTTTCACCTTGATCACTCCTGCCAGGACGGGTAGGCAACCTGGCCAGGTATACCGACGCGAGTGGTAAAGAGAGTCTTGCCGGCAGTGATATAGAGTGTCCGGCCATCGCTGCCGCCCCAGGCGAGATTGGTCAGGACATCCTCGGTAATGGGAATCCGTGAAAGCAGGACCCCCTCTGGCGAGACGACGTAAATACCGGGAGGAACTTCATCCGTTTCATGGTCTCCCCGAGGCGACGAGATACCGGCGGCGATGTAGAGGTTGCCCTGCTGGTCAATTCGCATGCCATCCCCCCCCCGCCCGGACCCGAAATCGATGACGACCTGGGGATTGTCGGCATTTCCCTCGGCATCGAGGTCAAAATGCCAGATCTTTCGATTTCCCCCTGGGGTGGGGCAACTATCCACCAGGTAAAGGTGGGAACTGTCCTGCGTGACCACGATACCATTTGGGCGGTCAATCACTGGCTGCTCGATGATCCGGGTGACCGTTCCGTCCAGGTCAATGCGGTAGACCCCCTCAATCTCCATTTCCATATCGCTGCGATCGCCGTAGCGGGGATCCGTGAAATAGATGCGGCCAAGGCCGTCGATGCAGATGTCATTGGGAGAATTGTAGCGCATGCCATCATAGTGATCGGTGAGGACCTCGTACTCGCCGCTGGAAAGCGTTGTTCGTGTGACCCTCCGGTTTCCACCATCGCCGAATTCTGCGCCCTCGCAATGGTAAAGCCGACCCTGCTGATCAAAGGTCTGGCCGTTTGTACGCCCACTGGGCTGCCGAAATACCTGGCAGCCGGACGAGGGGTTGTACTGCATGATCCGGTTGTTTTCGATGTCGGAAAAATAGACGGTTCCATCTGCTGCAACCGCGGGCCCCTCGGTAAAAGCCAGTGAAGTGGCAACCTCGGATCCCCCGGATGGCGTTCCGTCGGGGAGTGGCAGGGTACGGTAGTTGGCGGACATGATAGACCTCGGCGACAAGTCGGTAACTAGATCGGTTTTTGAGCTTCCGCTAAACGGGGGATCATCAGTTCCCGATGGATAATGGTGAAAATGGAACGTGCAACAAGGGATTTTGGGCCCTCGAAGGATCCGAGCGTTACTCCAGTGGA
>JAPYUD010000388.1:0-3983 GCA_029936215.1 Pirellulaceae bacterium
CCAGCCGTGCGTTCAAGTCACTGTCGAACGGTCGCTTCCTCGCGTGCCGTGCATTTGCTGTTCGCAACGTGTCGAGCAGGGACCGTTGTTGCTCGCGGGTCAGTTCCCCGGGTCGCTCGAGATTCTTGATCGGCGTCTTTCCACGCGGGTCCAACGCGGTTGCCTGGTAGACCGAGGGGAGGAAACCGGAGGACCAGATCGGGTCGCCACCGCGAGGCTTCTTGCCATGCATCACCACGAAGGAGGGCAGGTTCGAGTTCTCACTGCCAAGTCCATAGCCAAGCCAGGAGCCCATGCTGGGGAAACCCTGGCGGATCATTCCGGAATTCAATTCCAGCATGGCCGGTGTGTGGTTGTTGGAGCGCGAGTAACACGAGTAGACAAAGGCCATGTCATCGACGTGCTTTGAAATATTTGGAAAGATCTCGGATGTCCATGCACCCGATTCGCCATGCTGGGCCCACTTGAAAGGAGACTTCAGGCACTTGCCACTGGTTGTGAAAAAACCGGTCTTGGGATCGGCGCCCGCCAGGGAGGTGCCATCCCGCTTCTGCAGTTCTGGCTTGTAATCAAAAGTATCAACCTGCGAGGGGCTGCCTGTCTGGAAAAGCCAGATGACTGCCCTGGCCCGCGGTGCGAAGTGCGAGGAACGCGGAGCGAGCGGGTTCGATGTAGACGGCGTCGACGCGATTACCCCTTCCTGGTGAAGCAGGCTGGTGAGGGCCAGCGAGCCACATCCGAGGCCCGCTTTTTTCAGGAAATCGCGTCGGTTACGGGGGTTGTTAAGCATGGAATGGTGCATCTTATTTAAACTCATATTCCAGGGGACAAAGTTCGTTGTTTCTTCTTGTCGACCCTCTGTCAGTATCGTCTTACGAGACTCAGGTTATTCGATATAGATAAACTCGTTCAAGCATAAAACCAGGTGACAAAAATCTCTCAGGGCAAGCGATCTTGCATTCGGATCCTCACCACGCAGCTTTACCTGACGCTCAATAAACGCCGTCATCGTCTCGATCTCCTCGTCCGTGGCAGGACGCGATAGTGCGATTCGGTATGCCTGGTCAATCGTCTCGGCAATCGGGGTGTTTTCACTCGAACCCAACCGGGTAGCGAACCTGGTCGCCAGGTCGCGGATGATGGGTGAGTTGAGCATCGCCAGGGCCTGGGGTGCAACCGTACTTTTTTCCCGTGTTGCGATCCCCTGCATTGCGTCGGGAGCGTCAAAAAGCTGGAGCATCGGGATCAGCTGTCCTCGCTTGACGGTGAAATAGACACTGCGACGAACGCTCTTCTCGTCCAGCGTTCCCTTGCCGAACATCGCCTTGTCCAGCGAGCCACTGACCACCAGCAGCGAATCACGAATGATTTCCGCTTCCAGCCGGCTGGAACCGCGGCGCCAGAAGAGCAGGTTTTCAGGATCCCGCTCGGTGCCACTTTTCGTGATTTCATTGCCCTGCATGTAGACGGCACTGGTCACCATCAGCTTGTGAATAGGCTTGAGTTGCCATCCATTTTCAACAAGCTGCTCTGCCAGGTAGTCGAGCAGCTCCGGGTGGGATGGAAGTTCGCCTCGTGTACCAAAATCACTGGGGGTGGCCACGATGCCCCGTCCAAAATGGTGGTACCACATCCGGTTAACGATCACGCGTGCCATCAGGTGGCCGGCGCCCTGTTCGACGTCGGAAAGCCAGTTGGTCAGTCCAATACGGCCGGCAACCACTTTCTCGGGATCTTCCGGATCGGTCAACCACTGCTTTTCTTCCTGGTCCGTCCGCATCAGGACACGGAAGAACCCCGGCGCGGCCTCGTCTTCCTTGTTGTCCGGGTTCCCGCGGCGAAGCTGGTAAACCTTGTAGGTATCTTCTCCGAACTGGTAAGTACCGCCTCGAACGCGGGCAGTGTAAACCTCGGTCACCTGGGGTTTGGGACTGCTTGGTTCATGTTGTACCACCGCGTGGTTCAGCGCCAGCCACTCAAGGTCATAGCCCCGGTGCCAGTCTGCCAGCTTCTTTTTCTGCGCGGCATTCTGCTTGTCGACAGGCAGGGCAGCGATCGTCGCAATCTCTGCCGGTGCCTGGCCAGCGGTGGCAGCAAAATAGAATCCCGATGTACCCCCCGCGTTGGTGATCTTCAGCAGCAGCTCGTTGCGGCCTGCGGCAAGCTGGATCGTTGCCTTTTCCTGGTCGGCCGCGGCATTGTTGCGGGTCACTTTCTTGTTGACGACCAGTCGCCGGTTGACCCAGAGTTTGATGCCATCATCGCTGCCAAGCGAGAGTGCAACGACCTGGGCCCGGTCCACTTCAATCGTGCGGTAGAGATAGTTGGCGACGTTGGTGCCAGTCAGCTTGTCGTTGTGTGCTGTCGCGTCTGCCCATTCCGGCTGCTCGGTCCACTTCAGCTTTCCCTCCTGGTACGTTGCCTCAAGGGTGATCTCGTTCTCGGGCGGGAAGATCTCGCTAAATGCCAGGTCATGATTCGTGGCCTGGAAGGGACCAATCTGATGCCAGGGACTGAATGCGAGAGGAGCCGGAGCCGGGGCTGTTGCCTGTCGTGACGTGAGCCAGGTGGTGAGGCGAGCGGGAAGCTGTTCCTGTTCATGGGTGGTGCGGGCCGCGACCAGCGGGTTGTGTTCGGCGTCGTACTTTTCCCTGGCAGCGCGGTATGCCTCGGGCTGGGAGTGAATGCCGGCGTTGGCAAAACCGACGTCGGCAAATGCCGAGGCCATCCGGTAATAGTCATGCTGTGGAAGCGGGTCGAACTTGTGGCTGTGGCAGCGAGCGCAGCCGACGGTCAGGCCCAGCAGTGAGGTGCCGATCGTGCTAATCATGTCATCCAGCTGCTCGTAACGACTCCGTTCACGTTCCTTCTGTGTTTGCTGGGTCGTGAACGGTCCGGCGACCACGAAGCCGGTGGCAGCGATCCGGTCAATCGCCGTCCGGGATTCCTCGGTTGTCTGGACATTGGTGTCGGTCAGCAGGTCCCCTGCGATCTGCAGTCGAACGAACTGGTCGTACGGCATATCCCTGTTGAGGGCACGGATCACGAAATCCCGGTAATGCCAGGCAAAGGGCCGGTCCCCGTCAAATGCATAACCATGGCTCTCGGCGAAACGGACGATATCCATCCAGTGCCGTGCCCAGCGTTCCCCGTAGTGCTGGTTGGCGAGCAGGCTGTCGATCAGCTGCAGGTAGGCCGAGCCCGGATCCTTTTCATAGTCGGAGAGGAAGTCTTCCACCTGCCGGACCGATGGCGGCAGGCCAACCAGGTCAAAGTAAGCTCGACGAATCAGATTGCGTGGACCGGCGGTCGTGTTGGGAGTGACCCTGGCTGCTTCCTGCCGGGCGCGGATGAAGTGGTCGATCGGGTTTCTTGTCCACTTCGCGTCCTTGACCCTTGGGAGCGACGGGGCGGTGAGGGGCTGAAAGGACCAGTGTTTTTTCCCCTCGTCCAGGTCAATCTCCGAGGACGTGACAACCGCAATCCCATCGCGAGGATCCGGGGCACCCATCTCGATCCATTTCTCGAAGTGGGCGATCAGTTCATCGTCCAGCTTGCCCGTGGGGGGCATCTTGAAGGCATCCTGTTTCAGTGCACCAAGCAGCAGGCTCTCTTCGGGTTTCCCGGGGACCACGGCAGGACCGCTTTCACCCCCCTTGCGGCTGGCCTCGCGCGAGTCGAGCAGCAATCCACCCTTGAGCTTCTTCTTGGCCGCGGCACCGACCGAGTGACACTCATAGCAGTGCTTGACCAGCATGGGACGGATCTTTGCCTCAAAGAAATCCAGTCCTTCGCGATTGTCATCCTGCGCCGAAAGCGATGAGGGAGCACAGAGAATGAGGATCAGGAATAGTTGTCGCATGGTGTTGTTTCTTGGTGCCAGGTGGGAGTGGGCGGGGGTTCTTCAACTGCCAGTAAACCTATTATACAAGGCCAGCAGGGATACGCACCTTCTATCTCGCCTTGAGCGATGCAGGGGCGAC
>JAPYUD010000389.1:0-3977 GCA_029936215.1 Pirellulaceae bacterium
ACTCAGAGAAGCCCGGCACGCAGGGGAACGGGAACTACACCATCGGGCCGGACTACAAGATCGACCCCGACCTGACAGACCGGGGCAATCCAAAAGGAAAGTATTTCGAGTTCTCGATGCGCCTGGCCGACAGCACAATCTTCCCTGGCGATGACTCCACGCTCGATTCAGCAAAGCCGGTACGTGAGCTGCGCAAGATCTTTGTCTACGTACCGGCGGCTTACAAGGATGGCACCGAGGCGCCGATTCTTGTCACCCATGACGGACCGAGTCGCCTGAACCTGGTACGGAACGCACTGGACAACCTGACGATTTCAAAGGATCCCGACCGCACGTTGCCCGCGTTCATCGTGATCGCCGTTCAAAATGGTGGAAACGATGGCAAGGGGAGCGAGCGGGGGCTGGAATATGACACGATGTCCGACCGCTTCGCACGGTTCATCAACGGCGAGGTCTTGCCCGCCGTGCTCAGCAACAAGGAGATCAAGGCTGCCTATCCGAAGATCGCTTTCACAGACAACCCCTGGGGCAAGGCTGCCATGGGCTGTAGTTCTGGCGGTGCGGCAGCACTCAGCATGGGCTGGTTCCGTCCCGACCTGTTTCGCCGCTTGATCACCTACTCCGGAACGTTCGTCGATCAACAGGACGATGACGCTCCAGAAGAAGCCAGCTACCCGCTGGGCGCATGGGAATACCATTCCAGCATGAAGCTGATTGAAAAAACCGAGAAGAAACCGCTGCGGATCTTCACGCACGTCTCCGAGAATGACCTTCGCGCCAAGGACCCGGAAAGTACCTACCACAACTGGGTGATGGCCAACGAGCGAACGGCCGCGGCCCTCAAAGCCAGGGGCTACGATTATCGATATGTTTTCAGTCGCGCCACGCGGCACTGTGATCGCAAGGTATTCGAGCAGACCCTGGCCGATACACTTGTCTGGATGTGGCGAGGCTACCACTCCGAGTAATCCATACAGCAGGCCAGGCTCGTTAACCGAGGGTAAAGTCCGGCAACTGGACGATCTGGCCACCCTGCTCTGCCGACTCATGGGCACAGATGCCGACACAGGTCCAGTTGGCACTGGTCACCGCATTAGGCCATGGATCACGATCTTCAATCAGGGCCTGCAGAAACTCGTTCACCAGGTGTGGATGGGAGCCTCCGTGTCCACCACCCTGGATAAAGGAGAGATGATCCGCATCATGAATCTCCTGCGGCATCGTGAACCGGCGAATCGGCTCGGGCAGCAGGTGGGCATAATCGGGAACTTCCACCTTCTCGGGAATCTCCGGTTCGGGTTTCTTGGCCGTGTGGATGACATGGGGCTCGTTTTCGACCAGTGTCCACTCGAAACTCCTCTTCGTCCCGTAGACGTCGAAACTCTCCCGGTATTGCCTGGCGACATCATACAGGCATCGCCAGATGTGAGCCGTCACGTCACTCTCCTTGACCTTGATGTGACACGACTCAACGGCAAATCGATTCCCCGATTTCTCAGCGATATCGTCCCGTACCGTTCCGGATCCGAAACAGCTGACGTACTCGGCCAGGCCGTTTAAAAGGCCCAGGCAGGGACTGACAACGTGTGTGGCATAGTGCATCGGGATCATTCGCTGCCAGTATTCCGGCCAGCCATCCATGTCCTGAGGATGGGACGCTGCCAGGTGCTGGATCTCCCCCAGTTCCCCCTTGTCGTACATCTCCTTGATGAACAGGAACTCACGGCTGTAGACGACCGTCTCGGCCATCATGTATTTCAAACCGGTTTCCTGGACCTTATCGACGATCTGCCGGCACTCGTCGATCGTCGTTGCCATCGGCACCGTGCAGATCACGTGCTTGCCGGCGTCGAGTGCCTTGAGTGACATCCAGGCGTGATCATCAATGGGAGAATTGATGTGGACATAATCGACCGCCGGATCGGCAAGCACATCATCGTAGTTCGTGTACCGTTTCTCGATCTGGAACTGGTCGCCCGTCTTGTGCAGCTCCGCCTCGTTACGACGACAGATGGCGTACACACTGGCATCGGGATGATCCTGGTAAATCGGGATAAACTCCGCACCAAACCCCAGGCCAATCATGGCGACATTATATTGCTTCTCGGTCATGTGACTTCTCCAGGATCATCGTCTGTACCATCCGGATGTTGAACCTCTATGGTAATAAGTCTGCCGTGCCAAGGAATATCATGGCGTGAGTATTTCCGCAGCCGCCGTGGAGCCTGGATGCAGATGGAGGGGCGACGACCAGATCTATTTTTGCATTTTCCTGATCTGGCTTGACTCTCCCCCGGCAAGGGGGCGTAATAGATGAAGGTCTGGCACGTCGACAGGCAACTGGAGATGGAACCGTGGTCGGGATTCGCTTGAGAATAGTGCTGTGGGGACTACCCCTTGTGCTCGTTTCTCTTTTCTGTGTTGCCCAGGCCGAGGACAAGAATGTCAACCTCCAGGTACGGCGGTGGATTGCCGACCTGGCTGACAGGAAGTTCTCGGTTCGTCAAACGGCCCACGAGAACTTGATCGAACTGGGGAAACCGGCATTTCCCCAGCTGGAGAAAATCATCAAAGCGGGTACGGCCGAGCAGCGTTACCGGGCACGAGAGATTATCCGCTTCGTTCACTGGAAATCACTCCACTCGGGATTCCTTGCACTCAGCAAGCAGAAGGACGAGCAGCTGGACCTGGAAGAGGCGATGTTGCTGATCTCGCTGATTGTTGATCCCCAGGCCGAGCGGGAACCGATCAAGCGGCAGCTTGACGCGATGTCCAGGGACGTCCGCGCCCACTTGGGCAAGGATATCGATCCGACACAGGCGGAACCGCGAGTTGTTGTCGATGCCCTGGTTTCGGTGCTCAAGGACAAGTACAAGCTGGCAGGTGCCCTGACGAATTATGACCACCCCGACAACAGCTCGCTGGACCGGGTGCTGCAGTCAAAAAAAGGACTACCGATCCTGCTCTCGCACATTGCCGTTGCGGTTGCCGACCGCCTCAAGGTGCCAGTCGTCGGCATCCCGGTACCCGGCCGTTACATGATCAAGTATGACGGTTCCCGGGCGCCCGAGGGTCACCCGCGCGACGACATCATCATCGACCCCTTTGGCAACTGGCAGACGCTGAGCCCGGAAGAAGTCAACGAGCTGATCCCTGGATTTGATCCGGAGAGCGATCTCGGCCCGGGCGCGCGTCGCGAGATCGTGATCCGCATGCTACGAAACCTGGCTTCCGACTATGAAGCGGTCGGGCAAGCGGACAAGGCGACCAGGACCCTGAAATGCCTGGACCTTCTTTAAGCCGCTCCGCTGAACAGGGAGCGACTGTTCACTTCTCTTTCGGATTCGCTTTTTCGCTGATGTGAACCGTCACCGTGTTGGAAACACCGGTTCCCTGGAGCCCGGTCGGAGTGCGGTGAACCGCGTAAACCCGGTAACGATAGGTCCGGCCGGGGGTGACCTTGCTATCCGAAGCGGTCGTGATCTCCGAACCCGGTTTGCCAATCAGGTTATGGAATTCGTTCCCCTTTTCCCCGTCAGCCCGTTGCACGAGGTGGCCCGCTTCGCCCTCCGTGTTGTCTTTCCACTGCAGCGTGACAGAAGAGCCAGACTGGGCAGTGACTCGCAACCCGGTAGGCGCATCGGCCGACGGTTTCCCTGGCCGGGGTTCCTGGCCGGGACGCGGCACATTTCTCACGTACTCTGGAGGACCTCCGGGGTTATCCAGCTGGGCCCGGGCTGTCTCGTATCGACGACGCACAAACGCCTTGATGGAGGCGACGATACTCTCGTAGTTCTTATCTCCCGGGTTGGTCACGCGGCGATGCGGAAACGGGTCCCTGGCAAGATCCTCCTTGATCCGCACGTAAAGGGCATCCACTCTTGGCAAGAGAACCTTCGGGTGAAAGTACTTTTCCAGGATCGAGTCGGCCAGCGTGCGGTAGCGTGCCAGCAGCTGGGGATTGTCGATGATTCGCT
>JAPYUD010000008.1:0-2219 GCA_029936215.1 Pirellulaceae bacterium
AGACAGGCTGGGCCCATTACAAGGTTGATGATTTCGCCAAGGCGCAGGAGAGTTTCCAGCTCCAGGTGAACGACTTTGGCGAGGGATCTTTCGCCAACGACGGGCGATTCATGCTGGCAGAGTGCGAGTTCAAGCTGGGCAAGTGGGAACAGGCCCTGGCTCTGTACAAGCCACTTGTTGAAGTGAAATTGTCTGGTGACCAGTTTTCCGTGCTGGTTCTTTTACATGGTGGCCAGGCGGCCAGGCAATTGAAACAGTGGGACGAGAGCCTGGGGCTGGTCAACCAGGTAATCGAAAACCACAAGGACTCGATCTACCTTCCCCAGGCTCAGCTGACCGCAGGGCGGGCTTTCTATAGCAAGAAAGAATATGACAAGGCAAACGAGTTATTTGAAATCGTGGCGACCGGTTCCCGAAACGCCACCGGTGCCGAGGCCCGTTTCCACATGGGGGCGGTCTGCTTTGTGCAGAAAGAGCATGCCAACGCGGTCCGGCAGTACCAGCGAGTGATGTTCGGTTTTGGCGCGGAAAAAGCACGTGCGGAAGTCAAGAAGTTCCAGCATCTTTCCGCGACCGAGGCGGCTATCTGCTCGGAAGTGCTCGCTGGTGAGGCCAAGGCAGAGGCCGACAAGGCGAAGTACCTGACCGAGGCCAAGGGCTTTTACCAGTACATCCTGGACAACCATGCCGAGAGCGGTTCGGCGGCAAACGCGAAAAAGCGGCTTGAGGAACTCAGCCAGGGTGGCTAGGCGAACTCGATAAAGCGGGTGGGCACACCCGGGACAGATATCAATTGAGAAAGAGGAACCAAGTGACACTCCAGCTCCGACGACCTGTTTCCAGGACTCTTGGCTATTGCATGCTGCTCTTCGTGATGAGCTGGTCCCTGCTGGTTTTCTACCAGGCCGTTCTCCCCGCGCAGGACGCGGCTCCGACAGGCCCAACAGCGGACGGAAGCGATGCGGTTGGAGAGGGCGATGAGAGTTCCAGCGAGTCCGGGGATGGCAAGCTAGACCGCACCGATATGGAAGGAATTGATATCTTCAGCCTGATCATGAAGGGTGGCGGTTTCATGATCCCGATTGGCTTGATGTCACTGGTGATGGTTACCTTCGTGATTGAACGATCGATAGGAATGCGGCAGGACCGGGTCATCCCACCCCTGCTGGTCGATGAACTGGGAGAACTGGCAGATAGCCAGGGTGCTTTTGACCCTCGGCAGGCATACCGCGTTTGCCAGCGGAATCCCTCGGCGGCCGCCAATGTTATCCGTTCGATGCTGGTCAAGGTCGGACGGCCGCAATCCGAAATCGAGCATGCGGTTGCCGAGTCCAGTGATCGCGAGGCGAATCGAATCTATGCAAACGTGCGTTGGCTGAACCTGGCTGCGGCAGTGACACCGCTGATGGGTCTTCTGGGGACGGTCTGGGGGATGATCCGTGCATTCCATGACACCACCCAGCTGCCCGCCGGCCGTAACAAGGCAGACTTCCTGGCCGAGGGGATTTACGTCGCCCTGGTAACCACCCTGGGTGGCCTGATCGTGGCAATCCCGGCTGCTATTTTCTCTCACTATTTCGAGGGGCGGGTTCAGCAGATGTTCCACGAGATCGATGAGTTGCTCTTTAGCTTGATGCCCCAGGTCGAACGTTACGAGGGTCGAGTTCGTTTCAGCCCGTCGTCGCTGCAGGAGGAGGGCGAGGGGCAGGAGGTGGAACCGCCGCCGGAAGAACCTGAAGTACAGGCGGAAGCGTCCGGGTAAGATAGAAGCAGGGAAAGGAAGGGAGTTCAGATGGCTGTCAAGATCGTCAGGGGACGTGCCCTCTCCACGCTCAGTCTTACCCCGCTGATCGATATTGTTTTCCTGTTATTGATTTTCTTTCTGGTGGCAACACGCTTTGCCGAGGAGGATCGCAAGCTGGAAGTCCAGTTGCCGACCGCCAGCGAGGCTCAGCCGATGACCGAGGAACCGGATGAGATCGCGATCAATATCAACGAGGAAGGAAGATTCTTTGTCGGTGGAAAATTTATTGACGAGAAGGAACTGTTCGAGTTACTGCGAACAGCTCGAATCAACAACCCGGTGGGACAACCGGTGGTGATCCGTGCCGATGAACGGGTTCCCTTTGCTTTCGTGGCACAGGTCATGAATCTCTGTAACAAGGCAGGAATTTTCAATTACACAGTGGCGACCGAGGGAGCGACGTAGGGCGATTTGG
>JAPYUD010000008.1:2319-22871 GCA_029936215.1 Pirellulaceae bacterium
GCAGGAATTTTCAATTACACAGTGGCGACCGAGGGAGCGACGTAGGGCGATTTGGCAGGGCGAAAAAAAGAGGAGTCGCATCGGTCCGGCAAGATCGTTAATAATAACTACCTGGCAATGGAGCCGGGTGTAATAAAGGACAAGGTGGATGGCCAAGAATCGCCGCATCGTGCGGAAATACAAGCCGGCCACGCGAGCCACGTTTGATGACTACCAGTGGCCAGTCAACATGGCGCTGGTAGTACTGGGTGGTTTCCTGGTAGGGAGCATCCTTGCCTACCAGCGTTTTGATGATCCGCGCTGGTATGCCAGTCCCTGGATTTCCATGCTGCTGGTCGGCATGTTGATTGTCAGTTCCATGCTGACACTTGGGCACACGGCCAATCGTGTCCTGCGACGGACAATGCAGTTCTCGATCGTGATCTGTGCCATTCTTCACCTCCTGCTAATCGTGCTCTCACTAGAGAACACGATTTTCTCGCGCAGCTGGACCGAGGAAGTTGCCCAGCGCGACCTGATGCAGAAAAAAGAAGTCACGGTTGCCCAACGCCATCCACTCCGTGTCAATCGACCGACCAAGGACCTGGATATTGATCGCCCGGTGGAAACGAAGGAACCGGAACCGGTTCCTCGTGAAATTGACCGCCCCGAACCGGAACCGCAAAAAACACCGCTTCCCCCCCAGCCCCGCCCGGTGGAAAAGCCCCAGGAGGCAAAGCCGGAAGTTGTCCAGCAGCGAGCCGAGCAGGCGCCGGTGGTGCCACGCATGAGTGAGCAGGCCTCGAAGCTCAGCCGCCACCAGGCCGAGACGGTGACAGCCAGCCAGCAGGCGGTTGCCGTGCCGGTCCAGCCACGACAACAGCCCAGTACCCGGCCCAGCATGCAGTCCAGTAGCCAGCAGACGGCGCGGGCGGAAACCTCCGCCACCGCCCGTCGAAATGTCCAGCCGGTTCAGCCTGCCAGTGAACCACGGCAGCAGGCCAGTAATGTCCAGCGTACCGAGAGCCAGCAGCAGGCTGTCACCGAGACCGCTTCTCGCACCAGCACTCCGCAGTCCCGGCAGGAAGTGAATAACCAGCCGCGGACCCAGGTAGTTCCTGTTCCCCAGGAGCAGGCGGTGGCCCGCAAGACCCCAGAGCCAGCTCCGACGCCCCGTAACACGCTGGCCCGGCAGGAGACGACCCGTACCAACCAGGCAAAGCCCCAGCCGGAACCGGTTGTGCAGACCAGCCAGCAACCTCGCCAGCAGCCGACCCCGCAGCAGCCGACGCCGAGGGAAGTGACAATGGCCAGGACACCCAAGCCGGTGGAGAACCTCGAACGCCGGATCACCCAGCGAGAGAACATTACTCCCTCCGAGGCTCTTCCTGTCACGCAGCAAACAGAGCCCACCGAGCAGCCTCGCAGCCTGGAAGCGGTTGCTCGCACTGCACCCGCACGCACCACATCGGAGTCGACCGAGCGAGCCGTGACAGCGAACGTGCCGGCAACCCAGCAGGCGGACCCCCAGCCGACCGAGGTCCAGCGCAGCGAGGTACAGAAGACTGCCACCGACACACAGAATACCCAGCTTTCACGTCAGAAGATTGTCAACAATGTGGCTACAACCAAGGTCTCCCGCCAGGTGTCACCCAATGTTGGCACGGCTTCTGCCTCGCCAAGTAAACTCCAGGCGTCAGCAGTCAATCTCGAGCGGCAGGCAGCACAGGCGACCAGTTCCCGTCGCACGGTAGAAAACGTGACGCAGGCGGACCAGGCAAGTACCTCGATTCCGAACCCGTTGACCAATGCCACCCGGGCGCGGACTAGCAACGAGGCTGCAAATCCCGCGGCTGAAGCCGCGAGGGCGTCGACCAACAGTACCCAGCGGCAGACAGCCAGCACGGCAATCGACTCGGGGCACAAGGTCGAATCCGTCGAGGCACCCCAGCCGCGTGCCCAGTCACAGCTGGGCTCGGTCAATGCCTCCAATGTCCAGGTAAATCGTTCCAACAACAATGACGCGGCTGCCCGCGCCCAGGTCGCTGCAGCGGATAGCCCATCCACCAGCAGCATGAACCAGCAATCGGTCGTGGCAGCAGCACGGGCACAGCAGGATGCCCAGCCGGCGATCAGCCGATCGGGAGAAAACCAGGTGCAGCGTTCCCAGCAGGTGGCCGAGTCAGCCCGCTCGCCATCGACAGTGGAGCGACCCAACACGGCCGGATCGGTGACAGCGACTCCCAACAATACTCCCTCTCGCCCCGCCGCCCAGGCCCTTTCCCGGGCAACGACTGGCATCGCTGGGGAGGGGAGTAGTGCGAACTTTGACAAGTCCATTGCCGCGGTATCCACGGCCGAGGCCAACCCGGCCGCAGCAGCCCAGCGAGAACGGGCCACGACACAGCCGGGGAATGCTGCATCTCCCTCCGAAACGGCGGCGCTGCCGCGTAGCCAGGCAGAGGGACAGCAGCCAGAGGCGACCAGGACTCCGAATGTCCAGCAGCTTGCGAACAGCGTTGCCGCCGAGCAGGCAACCGACCAGACGATTGATGCGGCCGCCTCGGTCATGCGAGCGAGTGCTGCGGCCGACATCGCCGAATCCGCGACATCCCCAGGCGAGGTCCAGCTTGACACCGGTCCCCAGCAGGTCGTTTCCGAGCAGCAGGTCGGGCGTGCCTCGGGTGGAGGGCAACCCAAGGTCAACCTGCAGGCGACGGCCGACCCCCTCTCTCGGAGTCCTGCCGGGATGCGGTCGCCGTCACTGGCGTCGACGGATGTTGCCGAGCTGGCAGCTGCACCCGAGGCAGAAGCGGGTACCCAGGCCGCGGCCAGGGCGATGGATGCCGGCCGTGTGACTGTCGAACGGCAGGTCGCCTCGGCGAACCAGGATCCCACCGGAGCCCCCGTCAATGCACCCGAGAAGGGAGACCCCCAGGCGGTCAGTGGGGATGCGGTGGCCCGGGCGGAACTCAAGCAGGCGGCGCTCCAGAAGGCAGGCCAGGCAGGAAGTCCCGACGATGTACTGCGCGAGCAGTCCCTGGGGAGAACGGCAGGGAGTTCACTGGCACAGCGGCAGGCAGAGGGGCTCAATGCTCCCCAGGTGACGACGGAGGTGGCTGCGCCGGCACCGACGGAGGGACAAACAGATATGTCGGAAACGGGTGGGTCGCTCCAGGCAGCTGCCTCGCAACTGGCGCGTGCCGAAGAAGCGAAGCCGGCTCAAGATGCGTCCGGAAAGTCCGCCCCGCAGCCTGAGATGCTGACAGGTGCTGCAGAGGGAGACCCGGTCCAGAGTACCCCGCTGCCGAGAGCGGAGGCCGTTGATGCGGCCAGCGGGCAGCCGCGACTGGGTGGAGGGAATGCTCTTGCACGACAGGAAGCAGGAGGTGCGTCTCTGGCAGCGAACAACCGTGCCATGGTGATCGATGTGGCGGGAGCGGAGGCTTCGGCAGGAGTTGAAACAGGAACACCGCTCGATACCGAGGGGACCGCTGGCCGGGTCGCTTCTGGAACTCCGGGGGTTCCGCTTGAACGCCCTGTTGGGGCGTCCGCTGGAGAGCTGGCGGCACCAGGCAGCAGCAGTGCCAACGGACCGGTGCTGGGACGTGCGGAGAAGCTTTCCGGGAGTGCCGAGGGGCCGACGCTGACGGTGGCCGATGCCCCAGGTGGATCTCTCGGTCGCCAGCAGCTGGGAGCCGAAGCAAGTGGTGCAGTGGGTGCCGATATTGAGGTCCCCGAGGTGGGGGCACCAGGTGAGTCCACCGTGGCTATTGATGAGCCGGGCGGTGGATACCAGGTCGGGCCCGTTGCCAGGCAGGCGGTGGACGGATTAAAGGTCACCGCAGATGCCCTGGAGGGAACAGGCGGCCTGGGGGACGAGTTCTCCCAGGAGATCGGGATTGCCGATCGCCGGGCTCGCGAGGACAGTACCGATGTACAGCTGAAGGCCGCGCGGTTTGTGAAAAAGGGACTGGCAGGCCTGCCCTCGATGAATGCCGTCGCGGAAGTTGCCCGTGAGTCCTTCAAGGGACGAACCAGCCGTGAAGGAGGTGGTCGGGGTGCACCCCCTCCACAGACCGAGGAAGCAATCGAGCTGGGACTTGCCTTCCTGGCCCGCTACCAGAAGGAAGAGGGTCACTGGTCGCTGGACCAGTTTGCCCGGCTTGATACTCGCCCCACGATGGTCAGTGATTCTGCCGCTACCGGGCTCGCCGTGATGGCCTTCCAGGGAGCGGGTTACACGCATACCCAGTTCAAGTACAAGGATGCACTTCGAGCGGCCATCGACTACCTGGTCAAGCACCAGGATGAAAGTGGTGAGTACTACTTTGAACAGGGAAATGCTGCGAACCAGGCAGTCAGGCTCTACAGCCATGCCATCGTGACACTGGCTCTTTGTGAATCCTATGGCATGACACAGGATCCGGATCTGCGAGACTCCGTCCAGAAGGGCCTGGAATTTATCGTCAAATCTCAGCACCCGGATCGGGGTGGCTGGAGGTACACGCCGGGTCGAGATTCAGATACCTCGGTCAGCGGCTGGATGGTGACTGCCCTGGAAAGCGGACGACGGGCAGGACTGGAAGTGTCTGACGAGGTGCTGCAGAAAGCAACGAGCTGGCTGGACAAGGCACAGGATCCGGACCAGGAACACCTCTTCCGTTACAATCCCTTTGCCCCGGACACGACACAGGAGTCCCATGGACGGACGGCCAGCAAAACGATGACCTCGGTTGGACTCCTGATGAGACTCTACAGGGGATGGAAAGTGAGTGATCCGCGGGCGATCGAAGGAGCCGAGTACCTGAAGAGGCATCTCCCCTCGATCGGGCGTAGCCGAAGCGGTACCCAACGAGATACCTACTACTGGTACTATGCGACCCAGTTCATGTTCCACATGGGTGGGGACTACTGGGAAGCCTGGAATGACCGGCTCTACCCCCTGCTGCTTAATACGCAGATAACGCGCGGGGACCTTGCTGGAAGCTGGGATCCGCGTTTGCCAGTGCCCGATCGCTGGGGACCCCAGGCCGGCCGCATCTACATCACCACCATGAACCTGCTCTCGCTGGAAATTCAATACCGATACCTGCCGCTCTACGACGAAAAGCCGTTCCAGCCAGAAGTAGCGGCAGACGCCAATGAGTAAGAACCGAGCCGACCTGGTTTGTAGTTCTTACAATTCAGGGTGTAGTTTTTACCAACAATCGCTAGGAAACTGTTCCTGCAGGTCCTGAATTGTCGGGAAATCGGTGCCGATGGCTGTTTGGCACGGTATCTGCATTAACTCATCTACCAGACGGGCATGGCGGTACTTTCCCTTTCATTTACCGCCTCGTCCAACAAGCCTCCCAGACAAAAGAAACCGTGGACCTCAGGAATGCCGCCAGGTTAAGGTGGCTGACACAGAACCCACAACGGGACAATCCACTTTTTCACGGTCATAGCCCACTTGGATGCTTTCATCCAAGTGGGTTTTTTTATGTAACCGTTTCCAGTTCACGGGCTGTTCGCCATCAACGTTTTCAGTTTCAGACTGGCCGGATGGTCCGGGTTGATTTCCAGTGCCTGTCGGAGTGCCAGCTGGGCATTTTCCGGTTGCCCGGAAAACCACTGTGCCTCCGCCAGTTCGTAGTACACGTCCGCATCGGTTGCACCACCGCGGATGGCATTGAGCAGCAGCTGAACGGCATCGTCAGGGCGACCAAGCTGCTTGAGTGCCTGCGCTCTTAGCCGGGCCACCGCCGCGGGCTGGTATGTTTCCGAAAACTGTCCTGGCGTCCTTGAGAGGATGGCCAGGGCACGCTGGGCCCTGCGTCGCTGGAGGTAAATGCGAGCGGTCGCCAGTTGGACTTCGGGATGTTCCGGTTGCTGGCCGAGGACCTGCAGGTAGTCTGCCAGGGCCAGCTCGGAATCTCCCTGCCAGTCACGGATCTTGCCTCGCAGGGCAAAGGCCTCTGTTGACTCGTGATCTGACTTCACGGCGGCCTCGGCATTTGCCAGTGCCTGCTCGAGGTCGCCGCGTTCAAGTTCCATCTGGCCGAGTTCGATCTGGTAGTCCGCATCATCTCCTGACAACCTGGCAGCCCGTTTCATGTGTTCAATGGCATCGTCCTGTTGGCCCTGTTTCCAGAGCACGCGGGCATACTCGGCATGGCCGCGTTCATGATCCGGGACGATCCTGGTCGCCTCGGCAAACAACTTCCCCGCCTGTTCCAGCTCGCCTCGCTGTAAGAATTCCGTGCCACGGTTTGCGAGTTGCTGGGCCTGGAGCCGGGAATCCTCTTCTGCGGTACGATTCCTGAACAGCGAGCAACCACTTGCGAGCATGCCAAGCCCAAGGAAGCTGGCCAGCACAAGAGATCTCGACAGGAGGACAGTTTTCGTCATTGGAATTCCTTTTCCGCTCCACCCGTGGCAGGGTGGAGGGAGCCTAACAAATGGCTATCGGTGAGACAAGAGAGTTCGCACCTGGCGGGCTGTTCCCGGGAATGATCTCGGATAGGATAAAAACAGGAAGCAGGAGTCCTCTATTGGGAATGACGAGACGATGGCGGCAACATATGACAACTTTGGCTTGCAGTTTCTTTACCCGGAGAACTGGACGATTGCCGAGCAGAGCCAGGGAGAGATGTACTCCGCCTCGGTGACTCTGCAGAGTCCCGGTACGTCCTGCTGGACCGTGCATCGTTACCCCTCGACCTGTTCTCAGAAACAGCTGGTGGAACAACTGGTGGCGGGCATGCGCAAGGAATACCCGGAGCTGGAAGAGGAGCCGTTCGTTGTGCAGCTGGCAGGAGAGGAGTCGCGAGGAGTGCGAATCTATTTTTACTACCTGGACCTGCTTGTGAGCTGGTGCCTGACTCCGATCACGATGGAGGGCCAGGTATTTCTTTTCGAGTTCCAGGCGGAGGACCAGGAATTTGACGAGATGGAATCGGTCTTCCTGGCCCTTGCCACAAGCGTGCTAGGAAACTCACCATCCTCGGCGAGTGAAACATCATAACGGCTTGGCCTGGAAAATAAGATCGGCCAGTTGCTGGCAGGTGACCAGTCCCACCAGCTCGCCTCCTCCGTCCACGACTCCAGCCAGTTCCTCGTCCTCGTTCTGCATTCGAATGATTGCTTGCAGGAGTGGTTCATTACGGGGTATCCGGATCAACGGACGGGCTGTGTGGATGGACGGGGCCGATTCCAGCTCCAGGTCGATAAGCCTGACATATCCTTCCACGCGTCGTGTCTCGGGATCACTCACCGTGAGCCAGGGGAGTCGCTGGCGACGGGCCAGCCGGATGACTTCCTGGCGAGTCGATCCTAACGGTATCGAGGCAACTCGCCCGACCGGCGTCGCCACGCTCTCAACCGTCTTCCCGCTGGCATTGAAGAGACCTTCTGAGAGCTGTCGCTGGATCGGCTTGAGGATCCCCACCTCCTCGCCTTGCTGGAAAATATCCTGGAGCTGGGTCCGGGCCAGCGTTGCCTGGATGCGCAGCGGGGTCTCCCCGATCAAGCCCTGCACGGCACGCCCCATCAGCCAGAGCAGGCAGACCGCTGGCGCGCTGAGCAGGCTAAACAGCAGGAACAGAATTCCACCACGCCGGAGCAGGCGGCTGGGGGCGTCGTAATAGAGTCGCTTGGGGATCAACTCGCCGTAAAGAAACACTAGTGGGGCCAGGCCAATCGTGGCCAGTAACTCCGCGTACGGTAACTGACCGGCTGCCAGCGAGTGGACTCCCAGCACGATAGCCAGGCTGGCAAGGTAGTTCGCCAGGTTGTTGCCGATCAGCACGGTGGCGACAAACAGCGTCGGGTTGTTGGTGAACCAGAGAAGGCATCGCGAGATCATGTCGCCGTCGAGCGTATCGAGTACCAGCCGCACTCGGGTGACCCGGTAAAACCCGGTTTCCGTGCCACTGAAAAAAGCACTCAGTGAGATTCCAACCAGCAGCAGCACCAGGGCAGTCATCATGATGCACCTCCCTGGGGTTCGTTTTTCAGGGTCAGCTCGACACGCACGTGTCCACGGGCTGGCGTTTCCAGGACCCGGAAGTGGAAGGGCCCCCAGTCGCACTGGTCCTCACCCTCCGGCAAGCGTGCCAGCAGGTCCTGCAGGACACCGGTGACTGTCACACCGCGGCTCTCGGGAAGCTCGACCTCGAAATGCCGTGCCAGGCGGCGAATACTGGTGATCCCCATCACGTGCCAACAGCCTGGTGTAACCTGCTCAATCGCGGTCCGGTCAAGCAGGCGGCCACTGCGGCTCGACTCGTCCCGGAAGAGCGTGTCGAGAATGTCCTCCATCGTGAGTACCCCGATGGTTTCCCCGAACTCGTTGACGACCGCTGCGACCTCCCTTTGCCGGTCCTGCATTTTCTGGAGCGTGTCAGCAACCGTGGCGACCCAGGGGACGTGGAGAACCGGGGTGCCGTGGTGTTCCAGGTGCGTACTTGGAATCCCCGTGATCCGTTTGAGCGGGATCGCACTCTGGATCTCCTCGCTGTCCGTTTCGGTTACCAGCAGGTAGCCACTGGGAGGAACCTGTCCATCCAGGTCCGAGAGGGAGACCGGGGGATGAAAGGAAAGGAACTGCCGCCGCGGCCGCATCCACTCGTCAACGCGGATCTCTGAAAGCTCGATAATATGATGTAACGTTCTCTTTTCTTGCTCGGCCAGCTGGGCATCCTCGGTCGAAAGGTTCACCGCCCGGTCCACATCGGCCACGTCCAGGGCCGGTTCGACCTTGAAACGTGGCCACAACAGCCGCCGGGTGACGAGCTGGCAAAAATGTAAGAGTGGCATCAGTGGATCGGTGAGCCGGACGAACAGGACCAGTGGAATTCCCACCAGGGAGGCGAGCCAGGCGGGACGGAGTACTGCCAGGCTCTTGGGGAGCATCTCGCTAAAGAAAATAATGGCCAGCAGGCTGGCCACCGAGAAGAGAACCATTGCCGAGGATCCCATCGCGGGGTCCTCCTGGATCAACAGGCCGACATGCGCCGTGATGGCAAAGTAGCACATGTTGACAACCAGGTTCCAGAACAGGACAGCGGTGAGCAAGCGGTCTGGCGTGGCCAGCAACCTGGCACTGGCACGCTGGCCCGGGGATCCTTCGGCCAGGCGACTTCGCTGTTGCCAGGGGAGTGAGAAAAGGGCTGCCTCACTGGCGGAAAAAAACGCCGAGAGGATCATCAGGATGGCCATGGTTAGCAGCCAGGGAAGCATGCTGATCATGGTCGCTGCCTGTTCTGCCAACAGGGAAACCTGCGATCGATTGAGGATGTCATTGCTCGCCCGCCTTGGTGCGACCCATGGCAATGTCGAATTCACCGATGGCAGGAATCATCATGGCGGCGGTGGTGAAACCATAAACCGTGGCGATCACCAGGAAAGCAGACATGTTGTGCTGGATCAGGAAACTGGTGATGGCATAGAAAGTCGCAAAGGGGAGAAGCAGGGTGGACCAGAGGATCGCCTGGGAAGGATTGCGGATGCCAAGCGAGACATACAACCCGACACTGCCACCGAGGATAAATGCCAGGAACGGTGCCAGTTGCTGCTGGAAAGATCCGCTGAAGGAGATCATCACCATGATACAGGTGATCACTCCAAGAAAAAGGAAGAAGACAGCACCCATGCTGATCGTGATCGCCGTGCGGGACTGCGAGTAGATCATGCCGCAGTGGATTCCCAGCATGGTTACGAAGACATTCATGACCAGCAGCCCGAGACTGAGAAAAACCAGGCTTTCCAGCTCCATCCCACCTCGCATCCAGGTGTAGAGACAGAGGAGCGGGGGAAGCACGATCATCTCACGAGTGACCCACATCACTCCCCACATCTTGCCAGTGATAAACTCGGCTGGAGAGATATCGGTGACCAGCAACAGGTCCAGTGCCAGGCCGTCCCTCTCGTTGGTGATTGAGTTCACTGCCAGGGCATTGATTACCACCATGCTTACCAGGAAAAAGGGAGCGAGTGGCATGGCAACGGCCGGAATCACGCTTCGCAGGCCGGCCGTGGGCATGAGCTGATCAGAGACAATGATCGAGTGAACCCCGATGGTGGCCATGGTGAAGAAGAGCAGGTAAGCAGCACGTACAATAAGGACCTTCCGCCCGTAGGCCCATGTACAGATCTCGCGCCAGAGAACCGGGTTGTTCCAGACCGCACGGCTCTCCTCCTGCTGCTGGGCACGCCGCATGCTGTCAACGTGTGTGGCCCGGGCCGCTTCCGCCAGTTCCTCGTTCACCTCCCCTGGCTGATCTTCATGCCAGATGGTTTCCAGGGCCGCGCGGTCCTCCTGGCTTCGACGGACCTCGCGTGATGGATTCCAGTACCGCAGGCGGATGATTGCCAGCAGGTTCAGCCCGCAGCCCACGACCAGGGAGAAACTGACAAAGAGCAGAGTCGACTGGAGCAGGTGAGCTCCCTCGGCATCCAGGAGCGGGTGGATGGCCGCCAGGGTGGCCTGCACCGGGCTGACTGTCAAAAGCAGGGTGGAGATCGAGATACCGCCAATCGCACCCTCTGGGAAAATGATTCCGACCGCTTCCCAGATGCCAATCCAGAGGACTGCCAGCAGGACGGTCATGGAAAGTGTCTGGAATGTTTTCTCCCGCCATAATGCCAGTGTCGAACCGAGACTGCCGGCAAGAAAGATGGTGGAAAAAGCAACCAGGAAAACCGCTGTTACCTGCATCGTTTCCACGCCCCCGAAAAGGCTGATCAAAAAGAATACAGGAATCGCTCCCAGCAACATCACTGCCGGCATCAGCAGGCTGGCCAGGAGCTTGCCGATCACCAGCTCAGTATCCGTGAGACGGGTCAGCAGCAGCAGGAGCAGGGTCCGGCGGTCCTTCTCGACGGCCACCGAGCTGGCAGCACCAAGTGCTGAAAGGAAAATGGCCAGGGCCAGCTGCAGGGGAACCAGGATGCGAAAGAGAGTTGCCCCGAAGCGGGCCAGGTCGCCGATTCCAAGCACCACCTGGCTGCCTGTCAGCACCAGCCAGGAAGTACACATCAGGATCACCAGGGACCCGACGTAAACCGTGCGGAAAATGAAATGCCGAGCGCGCCGTGGGGCAATGGCAAGTTCACGAGCAAGGACCGGTCCGGCCAACAGGAATTCTCCAGGCAGATGGGCGTCAGGGGATTCCATTATAGAGGCTGTGGGTGAGTGGGGGAGGGCAATGGGCGCTGTCTCCATTGAATTATCCCTGCCTACAGAACATAATTGGTCGATAAGGAAAATAGCTGAGCGGGAAAAAAAGATTTTTGCCCACCTCACCTACCTGCCAACAGGAGCTGACTGGATGACTAACCTGTTTCGATTCTTCCTGGCAACCGTGGCATTTCTGCTCCTGGGCTGCCCGGGATTGCTGCATGCGGAAGATTCCCAGCAGCCGCTGACCAAGCGATTTGCCGAAAAAAACGTGGAGGAAATTCCCAGTTTTCAGCGGCATGTGGTTCCCATGCTGGGCCGGCTCGGATGTAATGGCCGCGCCTGCCATGGTTCCTTCCAGGGGCGAGGTGGATTTCGTCTTTCGCTTTTCGGCTATGACTTCCAGGCGGATCGGGATGCGCTGCTCGACGAGGAAAGCCCGCGGATCGACCTGGAGAATGTGAACGAGAGCCTGGTCCTGCTCAAGCCGACCGACGAGGATAACCACGAGGGTGGCAAGCGATACGATACCGGTGGCTGGGAATACCACGTGCTGAAGAACTGGATCGCTGCAGGGGCTCCCTTCGAACAGGAAAAGATGGACAGGCTGGTCACCCTGGAGGTGAATCCGAGCGAGATCCTTTTCAAGGGACATGGAGAAAAGTCCCAGTTACAGGTCGTGGCGGTCTGGGAGGATGGCAGCCGTGAGGATGTTACTCCGCTGTGCCGTTTCAGTAGTAACGATGACCTGATTGCCGACATTGACCGCGATGGGCTTGTCGTCGCGGGCGGGGCCGGGGATACCCACGTGGTCATCGCCTATGACCGGGCGGTTGTGCCGGTTGCGGTCCTGCAGCCGGTCAGTAAGCGGGTTGGCAAGAAATACCCCAAGGTGGCGACGCCCACGCGCGTGGATGAACTGGTAGTGGCAAAACTTCGCAAGCTGGGGATTGTCCCCTCGGAACTGTCGACCGATGAACAGTTCCTGCGGCGTTTGCGGTTGGACCTGACCGGGACGCTTCCCACACCGACTGAGATTGAGGCTTTCCTGGCAGACAATTCGCCTCGCAAGCGAAGCCGGAAAATCGACGAGTTGCTTGAAACGCCAGCCTACGCCGCATGGTGGACTCAGAAGCTGTGCGATTTCACTGGCAATAACGATCAGCAGCTCAATAACGTGACACCGGTACGTGGCCGGGCCAGCCAGGAATGGTTTGACTGGATCTACAAGCGTGTCGAGCAGAATGTTCCCTACGATCAACTGGTGGCAGGGATCGTGACTGCCAGCAGCCGGCCGTCAGGCATGAGTTATCGTGAGTATTGCGAGATGATGTCGGAGATCTACCGGCCTGGCTCGGGGAAGAGTTTTGCAGACCTGGAGTCACTGCCCCATTACTGGGCTCGCCGGGATTTCCGCCAGCCGGCCGAGCGGGCGATCAGCTTTGCCTATGCTTTCATGGGAGTTCGCATCCAGTGTGCCCAGTGCCACAAGCATCCGTTTGACCAGTGGTCGAAGCAGGATTTCGCAGAATTTTCTCGTTTCTTTGGTGGCGTGGTTGCTTCCAACCAGGCTCCCCGGGGAGACATGGAAGAATACAAGAAGATGCTGAAATCTCTCGGCCTGGAAGGGAAAAAAGGAGGTGACTTGCGGAAGGCACTTCCAAACATGCTCAAGCAGGGTAAGACGATTCCGTTCCCCGAGGTCTATACTACCGCTCCCAGGATGCCCAGGCAGGGTTCGACGCGGCCGACTGAGCAGGTAAACTCTGCCCGCCTGCTGGGCGAGGAAGAGATCCAGTGGCAGCAGGGTGAGGATATTCGCCAGCCATTAATGGAGTGGCTTCGAGGCAAGGACAACAAGTACTTTGCCCGGGCTTTTGTCAATCGCGCCTGGGCCAGCTACTTCCATGTCGGTATCGTTGACCCGCCGGATGATATGAGCCTGGCCAATCCCCCCAGTAACCAGGCACTGCTGGACTACCTTGCCGAGCAGTTCATCGCCAGTGATTTTGACATGAAATGGCTGCACCGCGAGATTGTAAACAGCCGCACCTACCAGCTCAGCTGGCAGAGCAACGAGACCAACAAGCTTGACCAGCATAACTTCTCCCATGCAATCCCCCGCCGCCTGCCGGCCGAGGTGGCTTACGATGCGATGGTGCAGGCGACCGCCTCGGATACGCAGATGGCCGAGCTGCAGGAAAGCAACCAGGGCCGGTCGATTGCGATGGCTGTTTCCAGCCAGCGTACGCTCCAGCGGAGCACCGGGGTTGGATACGCGATGATGGTTTTTGGGCGATCCACGCGGGAAAGCAGTTGTGACTGTGACCGGTCGGATGATCCCACGCTGCTGCAGACAGTTTACCTGCAGAATGACCGTGACCTGCATGCCCTGCTGGATCGCCGGGGGGACGGCTGGCTGGACCAGCTGGCCCGAGAGTACAAGATCCCCCAGGGAAACCAGGCCCGGGGCGTTGCTCCACGTCCGGCGAACTTTGATGAGCGGGTCAAGCAGCTCAAGCAGCAGATCACGCGGTTGCGCGAGTCCAACCGTGGAGAACAGGCGAAGCGAGTGGCTGCTGCGCTGGCCGCGTACAAGAAACGATTTGTAGAGCCGGAAGAGGAAGGCAGCCCGACGACCAGCTCCGGTTTTGAAGCGGAGCAGATTGTCAGGCAGGCATTCCTGAGAACGCTCTCGCGACATCCGAGCGAGCAGGAACTCCTGCGGTCGGTGGAATATGTCAACGCGGAGGAGAACAAGATCAACGGAGTTCGTGGACTGGTCTGGGCACTGCTCAATACCAAGGAGTTCATCGTTAACCACTAGGACATTTACCAGCGTTCGATTGAGAGAAAGAAAAAGAATGGCAATGCACAAGACGTGTGACGGTGTTCGGCGACGTGATTTCCTGCGGCTGGGAATTGCCGGTACGGCAGGACTGACACTTTCGAGCTACCTCCGCCAGTCGGCGGCGGGCGACCTGGCGGAGACCGGTGCCAAGTCTGCCATTTTCGTTAACCTCCCCGGTGGTCCGTCCCACATGGACACCTTCGATCTGAAGCCGGATGCACCGAGCGAGTACCGGGGGACCTTTCACCCCACCAAGACCAATGTTTCCGGCGTTGAGTTCAGTGAACACCTGCCGAAGCTCGCCCAGTGTGCCGACAAGTTTGCCATCCTGCGGGGTGTCTCCCACACGCTCGGAGCCCATCGGCTGGGACAGGAATATGTCAACACGGGGAACAAGCCCCTCGCCTCGCTGGAATACCCTGGCTACGGTCCCGTGGTGACAAAGGAGAACTGGAACACAACGGACCTGCCAATGCAGGTGGCAATCCCCAACAGTAACCAGCGAGCCGGATACCTGGGAGTCAAGTATGCACCGCTTAATACCGGTTCGACGCCCCAGAAGGGACAGCCTTTCACAGTCCGTGGTGTGGCGCTGCAGCAGGGGCTGACGCTCACGGAGGTTGAAAAACGACAGGGGCTACTGAAGGACCTGGATCGAACATTCGAGTCCCGGAAGGTAGAGAACCAGTTACTTGATGGTCTTGACCAGTTTGGCCAGCAAGCTCACGCGATGATCACCTCCAGGCGGGCGCGCGAGGCATTTGATATCAGCAAGGAGTCTCCTGCTTTTGCTGCCAAGTTCGGGGACTCACCGTTTGGGCAGAGTTGCCTTTTGGCAACGCGACTGGTGGAAGCGGGGGTTGGTTTTGTGACGCTCTCCACAGGTGGCTGGGACACCCACAAAGATAACTTCAGCAAGCTCAAGGACAACCTGCTGCCACCACTCGACGAAGGGCTTGCCGCCCTGTTTACCGGGCTGGCCGAAAAAGGATTGCTTGAGTCGACCCTGGTTTATGTCACTGGCGAGTTTGGCAGAACTCCCAAGATCAACAAGCGAACGGCCGAGGGTGGTCGTGACCACTATCCCCGCTGCATGTTCATGCTGATGGCAGGTGGAGGAGTCCAGGGTGGACGGGTGCTGGGTGAAAGTGACGACAAGGCAACCTTGCCGGCGGCAGAAGGTTTTTCTCCGGATGACGTTGCTGCCTCCTTCTACCATGGTCTCGGTATCGACCATACCAAGGAATACCATACCGATACCGGTCGTCCCGTGATGATTGTTCGTAACGGGACGGTGATCAAGGACCTGTTTGCCTAGTCGGCACACCGGATACGGATGGATCCACAAGGAGGGTGCCCAGTTGGGTCGCCCCCTTTCTCCAGGCAGGATTCGCCTGTATTTTTGAAGCATGGTGTTTTCTCCTATCCATTAACGAGAGGTGATTCGATGCAACGTTTAACAAGTCAAATGCTCGTACTGATGCTGATGGCCATCGTGGCCGCGCCGCTGGCTGCCCAGCAGCAAAACAAGAAGAAGAAACAGCCGACCCTCGCCGAGCGAACCCTGAAGCGATTTGCCAAGGCAGAGCTGACCGAGGAGCAGACCGCCAAGATCAAGGAACTGGCGACCAAGGCGGAGCCAGGACTCGCGGCAGCAAGAAAGAAAGCTGCCCTGACCGCGGAGCAGCGTACGGCGATGACCGCGGCCCGCAAGAAGGCCACCGATGATGGCGTCAAGGGGAAGGCCCTCAGGGAGGCTGTCCAGGCTGCCGGCAAGTTGACCGATGAGCAGAAGGCGGCAGTTACCGAGCAACGCGCGTTGACGTTGGCATTCAACAAGGCAACGATCGGCCTGTTGAGTGAAGAGCAACGTACCAAGGCCGGTGTCAAGCTGCCGGGACCCAAGAAGAAAAAGACGCAGAACAAGTAAGCCGTCAGGCTGTTTGAGCGATTCAAGGCGGAGTGGTCCGGGAGGATGACTCCGCTTTTTTTCGTGCGCGCTGTGGACTCCGGATCGCCCCGTTGCCAACTGCTCGTCAGTCAAACTCGATCCGCCGTGCCAGCTGCCTGTCAGCGCTCAGGCTTTCTGAAGAGTCAGACTCTTTGGAGAGCCAGCCTCGTGAAGGAGAATGAGGTCCGTTTATTAATGGAAGCTTTTTACTGGTCAAGAAGAAGGAGACTACAAGGATGTGGAAATCGTTGAGAACCCGTTACAAGCTGTCTGGTCTGTTCGTGGCGCTGCTGGTGCTGTCGAGCCTGGCGATTGCCCAGGAGGAGACAGAACCTGCTGTGCCGGCAGAAAAGCCACAGGTGAAAACAGCTCGCGGGCGTTTGCCCGCTTACTTTTCCCAGGTGGTGAGTCCCGTGCAGCGTGAGGAGATCTACTCAATCCAGGCACGCTTTGCCGAACCGATCGAGAGGCTCAGGAAAGAACTCAAGGAGCTGATGGATCGACGTGATCAAGAGGTCACCGGTGTTCTTTCAGAAGAGCAGCAGCAGAAAGTCCATGCTTTGCTGGAGGCAGCACGCAAGCGGCGCGAGGCACGTGCCGCCGAGTCCAGGGAAACAGTCAAGCCAGGTGATGGACCAACTGGTAAGCCTGGTTCCCGCTAGTGGAGGATGACACCTGTCGACTCCCAGGGCCCGTGTGGGGGAATCCCCACACGGGCTTTTTTCGTTACAGTTGGGGTATCACGAGACCGTCCCCCAATTGAACACCTCATGTATAGCCTTGCTTTTGCCCTGGTTGCCACGATCCTGCTGGTGCGTGCTCTTCCCCGGCTGCACGGTACCACGCTTCAGCTGCCATGGGCCTGGACGCTGCTGGCTTTCTGGTCACTTGCTGCTGCCGACATGGTCTCGGAAAACCTGGCATCCAGCTTCCTCCTGTCTGCCTCGACGCTCTGTCCTGGAATGGCCTTGATGGGAGCCCGGCGTCCTCATCACCGTAGCTGGCAGCTGATCGTCGCGAGTCTCTGGCTCGTGATCGTTCTGCCGGCACTCCACTCGCTGGCGTTACCAGTGGAGATGCAGTTCACGATCCATATCGTCCGGCAGGTTTTCCTGGTCCTCCTGGTGGCGATCATCGTGTTGAGTTTTCTTCCCACTCGATTTAGTCTTGCAGCGCTCGGGCTGCTTGGTGGGTTTGTTGTTCTCTTTGGTCCACTGCTTCCCTGGTCGGGAGTACCCCAGGCGGCGTTCACGCTTCCACTGGCCAGTGGTCTTTTCCTGGCCTCGCTGGTTCTGGCCTCTCTTCTTCCCCGCCCGGACCACAGCAGACGCGAGCCGGCGGATCGCTTGTGGCTGGATTTCCGGGATGCTTTTGGCACGCTCTGGTCCTTGCGCTTGGCAGAGCAGGTAAACCGGGCTTCGAGTCTGAAAGGATGGGGATATCGTCTTGGCTGGTACGGTTTTCAGAGCGATCAGCACGAGGATCCCGGGCCACAGCCAACAGAAGCTCTGCACCAGTACATCCGCAATATCGTGCGGCGATTTACCTCTCAGCAATGGATCGATCAGCGGCTTGGAAAGAGCGATCCGTCGGCATAATCCCTACCATATGAAGCCGGTTCAGCTTCCCCCGTTTGCCAGAGAGGGGAGTGTCGAGTAGCCTAGAAGAAGTCATTTCGAGTGCCCTTTTCGGGTGTTCGCGTTCATCCATCCATAGCCCATCAAGTGAGATCGTCCAGACGGTTCTGTTCTTTGGTGATGGTGCTGCTGCCCGCGATTGCTGCCCTATGTCCATTCGTTTTCCCATTCTCCTTTCCTGTCTCATGCTGCTGATCTGCCTCGCCAGTTGCAGCCGCGAAGGGCCGGAATTACCGCAGCAGCCGCCAGCGGATACCGGGGATGGATCTGCCACGGTCGGAGAGGAAATGCAACGCGTTGCCGATGACCCGGAGGCGATCAAGCAGCTGGATGAATGGGGAGTTCTCTACAAGCAGGACGAGCAGGGCAGTATCAACGAGGTTGATTTTCGCACCAGTTTTGCAGAGGTCGATTTTTCCGTCCTCAAGGGACTTCCCCATGTCGTGACGGTACTGGCAACGGGAACCGAGGTAACGGATGACGATCTCGCTCAGCTTGCTCCACTCAAGTACCTCCGCACGCTCGACCTTTTTGAAACACCCATCTCGGACGTGGGGATCCGTCACCTGGAAGACCACCCCACGCTGGAGAACCTCTACCTGTTCGAGGCGGATGTGCATGATGAGGTGATGCCGGTGATTGCCTCGTTGCCTCGTCTCAAGCGTCTGAAGATCATCCGGACCCACATCACCGACGCGGGCCTGAAACACCTGCGAGGCAAGACCGGGCTCCAGATGCTGGACCTGAAAGAACTGACCGGTGTTTCCGATGAGGGCCTGGCTCACCTGGCGGGACTCACGAAACTGAGGTACCTCGTCATCTGGGGCCGCTCCATTACCAACGAGGGGATGCAGCACCTTGCCGGCATGACGGAACTCAGGCTGCTGGGACTGGATGATACGCTGGTGGGCGACGCCGGTCTGAAACGCCTGGCCGGACTCACACGGCTAAGTGATCTTCGCATGTACCAGACGTCCCTGACCGATGACGGGTTGTCGGCACTCGCCCTGATGACGGACCTTGCCAAGATCAAGTTGCGTGGGACGGTGGTACGGGGGCCGGGCCTGGCGCAGCTGGCGGGACTGAAGAAGCTGACGCACCTGGATCTCAGTGAAACGCTGGTTGGTGATGTGGGACTTTCCCACCTGGCAGCAGTCAACAGCCTGGTTGACCTGAATCTCTGGGCGACCCAGGTCAGCGATGCTGGTCTTGAGCACCTTTCTGGTCTGGAAAATCTGGCACGCCTGAACCTCTACGAGAACAATAGAGTGACCAATGATGGCCTTGTGCACGTAGGAAAGATCAATTCGCTTCAGTGGTTGCATCTCGGAGCAACCGGTATAAACGATGAGGGGTTGGGGCAGCTTGCCAGCTTGAAAAAACTGCACACGCTCAATATCTCGTTTTGTCCGGGCGTGACGGGCAGTGGGACTGCCATGCTACAGGAGAAGATTCCCGAGCTTCTGGTTGAACAGTAAATTCCTGGCATTCGATAGATCATGAACTGGTCGAGATTTCAACACCGTTCCTCTTCGATCCTGCATCGGTCCACGGGCTGGCAGCTTTTTCGGCGTTCGCTGATGATGCTCCTGCTGCTTGTGGTCCTTGGTGGACACGGCACGGCCCAGCTTTCGGGCCAGCAACCGGGTGCTATTGATCCTCCTGTTCCACAGGGCGAGCCACAGGATCCGAATGACATTCCCACCATCGTACGGTTGGAGGTGGACCAGAAGGAGCTGAGCCTGTCGGAATCACGGCGGATGGCGCAATTGCAAGTGATTGGTTTTTCCGAGGAGGAGGAGCCCTACGACCTGACCGACCAGGTCAAATACGATGCGACCCCTAAAGGCATCGCGAGTTTTTCCATGGGGGGTTTTATCGCGGCCCAGTCCAACGGCGAGACAGAGTTACATATCCGTTTTGCGGATGACAAGACAACGAATCAACCGTTGGAGCTGGTTGTCCCGATCGAGGTGTCCGGCATTCCCGAGGGCCGTCTCCGTGTCAACCAGATCGGTACCGTGGGAGGACTCAACGGCTTTACAGCCGATCGCTGGAGCCTGCTGGTGGTCGACATCTCCAACTCGACCGGGGAACCCGCGAAGCTCATGGTGACATCGACGTACGAGTTTGACAGCTCGATCCAGTTTGGCCGCCGCTTCACCGTGCCCGCTTACTCTCATCGCACCATCAGCTACCCGATTCGAGTTCCTGCCTACGAGGATTTGCTAAAACTGCTGGGTAAGGAAGAGAAGGCGGATGGTGTAAAGGAAGCGTTAACTCTGGATCTCCGCTCAGCACTCTACAGGGGCTGGGATGAAGACAAGCAGTTAATTCCAGCCAGCGGTGGAAAGCGGTTTCACTTTACCGGGATTCGTTGTGATCCGGAAAAGCCGCTGACAGGTATTCTTAGTGAACCGGACCTGGGGGCCAGGGAGCGGGAGCTGGAACGCCTCAACAAGGGTTCGCTTGAAGAGGATCCACCGGATCCTGTTGTTCACCTGATGCAGGCAATCCGTCGGGACCAGGGTATGGGGAACATCACCTACCCACTCTCATCCCGGCCACCCCCGTCCTCTGCAATCGCCATGATTGCCGTGGACCAGCTCGTCATCTCGGGTAACCGCCTGCTTGATGATACGGCTGGCCTGCTGGCAGTTCGTGACTGGCTTTACGCGGGGGGGCGGCTCTGGATCATGCTGGACAAGACGGGTATGGAACTTCCCGAGCGTTTGCTGGGCGACCAGTTCGGTATGCACCTGGTCGATGTGGTTCCACTTTATGAATTGGCAATTACCGAAACAGGTGATGACCGTGAGCCACAGGTCCGGCTTTTCGACGAGCCGGGAATGAAGCCCGCCATGCTCTCCCGCGTGGCGCTGGAGAAACAGGAAGTAACCCACCGGGTAGGGAGATGGCCAGTCGCCTGCTGGCAACGGGTCGGGCAGGGGGAGGTCCTTTTTACTACCC
>JAPYUD010000390.1:0-3966 GCA_029936215.1 Pirellulaceae bacterium
CTTTGGCCATGGACTGTCTCTAGCAGTGGATCACAAAAGGTGCGGCGGATCTCCTGCCGCCAGGCAAACAAGCAGTCGTTTCATGGCAGACCCCTGGAAATCCTGAGGGAATTGCAACTTCCCCGATTGTAGCCGCTCGGAGGTTACAGGCCAGCACTTCCGGTCGCCGGCTGGAGATCAATGTAGTTCCCTATTTCGCTAGCAGCGATGTGAGTACTCGGCCGTTGGCCACCAGGTCCACTGGCCTGCCGGTACTGGTGTAATAGGTCTTGTGGTGGTCGATTCCCAGCGAATGCAGGATGGTGGCAGTGATGTCATCCGGCTTGATGTCAGTGTCGTCATCTGGGCCGGTGCCCCCTTCATTGCTTCCGCCGAGAAGCTGGCCCGGCTGGATTCCTCCGCCGGTCATCAGGCAGCAATTGGCCCGGGGAAAGTGGTCTCGGCCGACATTCTTGTTGATCTTTGGCGTACGGCCAAATTCTCCCATCGCGACAACCAGCGTCCGTTCCAGCAAACCCTTCTCACGCAGCGCCGTGACAACCGCATCGAGCCCGTTATCCAGGCTTGGTATCAGCTTCTGGTGGCCCGAGAAGTTATTGAGGTGAGTGTCCCAGCCAAAGTGCGATACGGAGACGAAGGGCACGCCGAATTCAAGTAGCCGGGTTGCCAGCAACAGACCCTGTCCCAGGTCGTCATCCGCGAAAAGGGATTGAATTGACTCAGGTTCCTTGCCCAGGTCAAACGCATCGCGGGTGCGAGGAGAGAGGATCATCGTTTCCGCTTGCTCGCCAATCGTCGCCAACGCCTGGCGAAGCCCCGGGTTGTTATTTGATTCCCGAAACCGAGTGTCGATGTCCTTGAGTAACTGGCTGCGGCGTTTCACCTTGGTCACGGTCAGGCCTTCTGGCAGCGAGATTCCACGAACTTCAAACGGCTTGCCCTTCTGGGGATAATCGTTCGTCTTGAAGGGCGCAAAGGCGTCGCCCAGGTATCCGGCATGCCAATCGGAACGGGGAATCACGACGAACGGTGGCACATCGCCACTACCTGGCATCTCGCGATTCACCACGGATCCCACCGAGGGAAATCGGAGTGCCGGTGTGGGCCGATTCCCGCTTGAAATGTACTCCTGTCCCTGCGGATGGTCCCCGGTGGTATGACTGATGCCACGGATCAGCGAATACTGGTCTGCACGGGCGGCGTACCTGGGCAAGTACTCACAGACCGCCAGCCCCGGTATCCGCGTCTGGATATTTCCAAAACTCCCCCTGGTGTCAGAGGGGCCATTCGGTTTCATGTCAAACGTATCCAGGTGAGAGGGTCCACCCAGCAAGTTCACGAACAGGACGGCATCTGCTGTGGCCGTCGTGTTTGCCGCCCGTACTGTCTGCGACAGGCCGTTTGGCAATGCCAGCCCGGCCATGCCGGCACAGCCGACCTGGAGGAATGCCCGCCGTGACCATTCTGTCTTCGGTTTCTTCATCACATGACTCGCTGGGAAAGATCCCTCTAGTGGTTGGTGATAAATTCCTGCGTATTCAACAGTGCCCAAATCAGCTCCCGGGCCCCCTCGATCGGGGATTCGCAGAGCCTTAAATGCGCCACTCCTCGATCGAGTTCCTGATCCTCAGGCAGGCGGCTGAGCGTGCGCAAATAAGCCTGGCGAACGATCTCCTCGCTGGCCGGTTTCTTGTCATCGGGAATGTCCAGCTTCGCCGGGACGATGATTCCCCTGCCCGTTTCAGATTTGAGTTCCTCGCCCAACTGCCTGGCGATACCCGCCAGCCAGCCATCCTTGCGTTCAATCTGCTCGAGTATTTCTTTATCGTTCTTGACGTACAGACTCTGCAATAAAGTTGGCTGCGTACTGCGTTCGCAGTCACAGTTGACTGACCTTGTCGGTTTGCCAAAGATCGCCAGTGCATAACCGACACTTGATGGTGAGAGGTTGCCAGGATGGAGCGTGATTTTCCGCTGGTCGGTGTTATGGAGAAAGTCTCGATTGCGTTCGTCACTGGCGGTGGCCTGGAAGATTGCATCCACCAGGACCTCGGCCTGCAGACGTCGTAAGCGAACGTGACTGAAATGTCGTTCATCGTTCCGGTTGGTCTGATTGGTCTGCCACCCCAGCTGGTACGTACGGCTGTTCGCGATCTGGCGGTGCAGCCACTTGATGTCAAAACCGCTTTCGATAAAACCGTGGGCCAGGTAGTCCAGCAGCGGTTCGTTCGAAGCCGGGTTGCCGGCACTGATGTCGTCCACCGGGTCTACCAGTCCGCGGCCAAAGTAATGGTGCCAGATGCGATTGACGAATGCCCGTGCGAAATAGGGATTGTCCCGATCCACCAGCCAGGCGAAGAGTGGTTCGCGAGGATCGTCAAACTGGTTCAGATCCAGGGCCTCGCCACCAAGCAGCCGAGCCGTCTGGGGATCTTTCCCGGCAGCGTTGACGTAGACTTCCCGCCATGGAATCGGCAGTCCCTCGGCGGAAACACGCATGTACATCTGGCGACGGAGCGCCGCCGTGTCGAGTTTTTCAGGGACTCCCAGTCGGTTGCGTAATGCGTTATGGGCGTCGGCGGAATCGGGTGCGGTTCCCCAGCGAAGCCGGGAGAAGAACTGGGTGAAGTCGTCAAAGTCCTGCTTGGACCACTGGTCGAAAGGATGCTTGTGACACTGGGCGCACTGCAGGCGTACGCCGAGAAAAATGTAACCAAATGAGAGTGCCTTGTTCTGTGGCGTGCTGATATCCGAACGTGCCCAGTAGTAATGCATCGGGCGATCCAGGTCGGTAAATTCTGCACGATGCTTGTTCGTCTGGAAGGAACTTTGCTCCCACACGTACTCGTCGTAAGTCTGACCGGGCAGGCGGCTGTTGGCCAGCAGAAGGCCCGCGGCGATCTTGTCCCAGCCCACGTTGTCCGCTACCCGCCGGCGCATCCAAGCCTGCCACTGGAGTGCAGCGGGGGAGTTCATATCGGTGGAACCGAGCTGTTGCGAGTTGCACCCGGACAGGTCGGTGAGTCGCATCGCCCACCAGTCGATGTAGGCGGTCGTGTCAAGCAACTCGTCGATCATACGTGATCGCTTGTCCGTCGATGCGTCGTTGACGAAGGACTCGACCTGCTCCGGCGATGGGAGTGTCCCGCTGATGTCCAGGAAGACCCGGCGGAGGAAATCCGCGTCGCCCGATAAGGCGGCTGGAACGATTCCCAGCTTGGAAAGCTTGGCAACCACCAGCTTGTCGATCTGCGTGGGCGTTGGGACTGCAGGGTACTTGCGACCTGTCAGCCTGGAGACAGGCTGGATGACAGGCACAGCCACCACTGCCTTGTCGTAGCTTACGATGAGGTGAGTATCGCCGGACCCGCGGCTTGTTAAGACGGCATCGAATCCGACCACGGCAACCTGGTCGTCGATCACTTCCATGCGTGCCAGCTGAGTGACATCTTCTCGTCGACCATCATCCCATGTAACCACGGCAGTGAGCTTGACTCGCTGGCCCTTGTTGCGGAACAGGATCTCGCTGGGGGTGATCTGCAGGTTGACTGCGACCTGCAGATCGGTTGCAGCAGGAGCTCCCGCCTCGATCCACCGTGAGAGCAGGTTGTATTGCCAGGAACCGACCTGGTATCGTTTTCCACCGCCATGCTCGGCCCCTCCGGTCGGCTTGAGCAGCAGCAGGCTTTCGGCGGGATCATCCAGCTGGACTCGTCCAGCAAACTCATCGGTGAGTGCGGCGTGATCGGCGATGAAGTCATAGCCGAACAGCGAGAGCGAAAATCCGCCCTTGCCCTGGAATGACCCGTGGCAGGCGCGGCCGTTACACCCCAGTGTTCCCAGCATGGGCACCACGTGCCGCTGGAAATCCGGCACTTCATCCGTCCTCTGCTTGAATCGCCTGGATACCGATGCAAGCACGTCTGGGTCGGCGGCGACCGACAGGTTGTCCGAAGTGGGTCGTAC
>JAPYUD010000391.1:0-3963 GCA_029936215.1 Pirellulaceae bacterium
CGGTCTGTCATGCCGGCCAGGTAATCACCGATACTTCTTTCAAGCCCAACCTGCTCGATACGGTTACGGAAACGAGGTGGCAACATCTCGACCCGTCCGGAAAAGTACTCGAACATCCGCTGCAAGTGCTTTTGGGCCATGTCTCGTGTCTGGATCAACTTCGGATGGTGATAGACACGATCCAGGAGGAAGGATTCCAGCTGACTTTTTTCTTCTGCCAGGATTCCGGTCGGTTCAATGCGGTAGGGATCCTGCTGGGCGTCGGATGCCATTTCCCAACCACTCTCCTTTAAAACCTTTCCTGCCGAGGCAAGGACATTTCCCACCTGGCAGTCGATCAGCTCGTGCACGATTGCTCGACGCAGGTTCTCCGGGTCGAGTCCCTGTCCTGCATCACCAATCCGCTCCAGGCAGCGGCCGATCAAGTCGAGTGACTGGAATTCTTCAAGGCTTACCAGGCCCAGCTTGATTGCATCATCTGTATCGTGTGCATCGTAAGTGATGCTGTCGGCAGCATCGACAACCTGGGCTTCCAGGAGCGGAGATTCACTCCCGGTCTCCTTGTCGACCCGGAAGGCCTGGCTGAAAAGGACCTCTCGCGAAAGGTTTAGGCCAGGGTACTGGACGTGGCGACATTCCAGCTGCTGGGCGATTGTCAGGGCGTACTGGTTGTGTGAAAAACCACCGGCCGACGCCAGGCATGCATCCAGTGCGTCCTCGCCGGCATGGCCATAGGGAGGATGTCCAATGTCATGGAACAGGGCAAGTGCCTCGATCAGGTCCTCGTTAAGCTGCAGGGCGCGACCGATGGTACGAGCGATGGAGGCAACTTCCTGGGTATGCGTGAGTCGCGTGCGGTGGTAATCACCCATCTCGCCGGTGAAGACCTGCATCTTTCCACTCAGCCGGCGGTAGGCACTACTGTGGAGAATCCGGTCGCGATCTCGCTGAAAAGGGCCGCGGTAAGGATGGTCTGCTTCCGCGTGCTCACGACCGAGCGACTGCTGACTGAACATCGCGTAGGGTGCGAGCAGGGACCTTTCCCGCTCGGCCGTTGTCTGCAGCCCTTCCAGCTGGAAATCCACGGGGTCCGTTTCTTCAAGCATCCGGCCTGCTTTCCTGCCAGGGTCATTGATGTTCTGCACCGGCGATTTACTGCCTGCGGCAGTTTAGTCGACTCGCAAGCGGTTGTCGCGTCCCCGCTGCGCGGTAACTTGCCAGTGCCCTGATGCTCTGGTACGGTGACCGGTTTACCCCCACCAGAATGACCGGTCCAGGGGGGGCATACCCCGCTGGATACCGTGTGATGACAGTCACTGACGTGAAAAACAAGCCGAGTAATATCGATCTGACGACCGATCAGGAACAGATCCGGGTTCGTGGAGCTCGCGTCCACAATCTCAAGAACATCGACCTGGATATCCCGCGAAACCAGTTCGTGGTGATCACCGGGCCGAGTGGGTCGGGCAAGAGTAGCCTGGCTTTTGATACGATCCATGCCGAAGGTCAACGACAGTACATCGAGAGCCTCTCGGTCTATGCCAGGCAGTTTCTTCACCAGATGCAACGCCCCGATGTGGACCTGATCGAGGGCCTCCAGCCCACCATTTGCATTGACCAGCGTCCGGGGATTCAGAATCCACGCAGTACCGTTGCTACCGTGACAGAGATCTATGATTTCCTGCGGTTGTTAATGGCTCGCCTTGGTGAACCGTTCTGTTTTAAATGTTCGGCACCGATCAGCCAGCAGACAGAGGAGCAGATCCAGGACGCGATCATGTCCCTTCCCGAGGGAACTCGGACAATCATCATGGCACCGATGGTCCGGGGGCGGCGTGGGAAACAGGAGGATGTCCTGGAGCAGATCCGCAAGGCAGGATTTGTCAGGGCGCGCGTCGATGGCCAGGTTTGCGACCTTGAGAATATTCCGGACCTGGCACCACGCAAAATGCACCATGTGGATGCAGTGGTTGACCGGGTGATCACTCGGCCAGGTGTGCGAGCCCGGGTTGGCGAATCGGTCGCAATGGCACTTCGTTATGGGGAAGGGCTGGTCTCGATCTGTTATTTCGATTCCGAGGATGAGTCGGTGGATCCTCCCACGGGAGAATGGCGAGACGTTCTCTACAGCACTCTCTATGCCTGTCCAAAATGCAGTGTGAGTTACGAGGAGGTCGAGCCTCGTACTTTTAGTTTCAACAGTCCCTACGGGGCATGCCCGGATTGCGATGGTCTTGGCTCGGTGCTGCAGTTTGACGTGGAGATGATCATTCCCGACCGGTCCCTGTCGTTGCCAGCCGGAGCCGTGCTGGCATGGAAGGGAACGACGGCGAAACGATTAAAGCAGTACCAGAAAGAGTGCCGAGAATTCCTCGAGTCCCGTGATATCGACTGGGATCAGCCCGTCAAGCAGTGGCGGCCTCGAGACCTGGAAGGGTTTTTCCGCGGGGATGGCAAGAAGTTCCATGGCCTGCTGACACTCATGGAAAAGGAATACGTCAGTACCCCCAACCAGCAGAGGCTGGACCAGCTAGATGCTTTTCGAGGACAGCTTACCTGCCGTTGTTGCCAGGGAACCCGTCTCCGCAGGGAAGCCACGAGCATCCTGCTTGGTGAAAAGAACATCAGCCAGATCACGAGTCTCTCGGTGGTGGATGCGGAGGTTTTTTTCAAGGAGCTGGAGTTTCCTGGTCCCCAGCAACAGATTGCCAGGCCGATCGTGGAGGAGATTCTCAATCGACTGCAGTTTCTGCAGAAAGTGGGGGTGCACTACCTGAGCCTGGATCGAACTGCCGATACACTCAGCGGTGGTGAGATGCAACGGGTTCGATTAGCCAAGTCGATTGGCTCGGGACTGGTTGGAGTCTGTTACGTGCTGGATGAGCCGTCGATCGGGCTGCATCAGCGCGATAATTCCCAGTTGATTCAGTCCCTCAGGGACCTGCAGCACCAGGGAAACACGGTGCTGGTTGTCGAGCATGACGAGATGATGATGCGCGAGGCAGACCGGCTGGTGGATATCGGACCCGGGGCTGGAAAGCGTGGTGGCCGGATCGTCGCCGATGGCAGGCCGGACGCGGTCTCGCAGCTGGAGGAGTCGATTACCGGGCAGTACCTGAGTGGCACGTGTTCGATCCCGGTCCCCGCCCGCCGCCGCCGCGTTGCCAAGAAACGATCGATCACGCTCTCCGGAGTCACGACCAACAACCTTCGAAACGTTACCGTCCTGTTTCCGACCCAGGCCCTGGTCTGCGTTACAGGAGTGAGCGGTTCGGGCAAGAGTTCCCTGGTCAACGAGACGCTGCTGAGGGCGCTGCAGCAACGCCTGGGAATAGTCGGTCCCCGCCCGGGTCCCCATCGTAGCCTGCGTGGTGCCAGCCAGGTTGACCGGGTGGTGCAAATCAGCCAGTCCCCGATCGGCCGCACGCCACGGAGCAATGCTGCAACGTATACCGGTGTCTTTGACGAGGTCCGCAAGGTCTTTGCCAGCACGCGAGAGGCAAAACAGCGTGGATACCGTGTGAATCGATTCAGCTTCAACGTCAAGGCAGGACGCTGCACGGAATGCCAGGGCCAGGGAGCTCGAAAGATCGAGATGAATTTCCTGCCGGATCTTTTTGTCACCTGTGACCAGTGCCACGGTGCCCGTTTCAACAAGGCGACACTGCAGGTTCGCTACCGTGGAAAGACAATTGCCGATGTGCTGGAAATGTCCGTTGACGAGGCCACCGACTTTTTCGAGAACTTCTCGACAATCCAGCGGATGCTCAAGGGATTGCAGGATGTTGGCCTTGGCTACCTGCCACTGGGACAGCCCTCGACAACGCTTTCCGGTGGAGAGGCACAGCGTATCAAGCTTGCCACCGCGCTGGCACGTGGCGAAACCGGGAACACGCTCTACCTGCTCGATGAACCTACCACGGGACTGACCAAGCTTGTCATTCATGTTCTCTATCCCGCGCT
>JAPYUD010000392.1:0-3959 GCA_029936215.1 Pirellulaceae bacterium
CCATCCTTGTTGAAATCCTGTTCCGCTATCTTGCCGGTGGCGTACTTCAGGTAGCGGGGATCGATTTCCGCTCCATCCTCCATCGGAACCGGTTCCTTTTTGGGAGCTGGAGCCACTGTTGGTTTCTTCTGGATCTCTTCAGCCGAGTGTTCCACCTTCCCACCAACCTTTTCTGCCGCAGCTTTTTCTTTTGCCATCCCAGCATCCATCAACGCCTTGATGTTGACATCGCTATTTACGAATTTATCCAGATGAGTTCTCGCAAAATTGAATTCGCTGTTGAGATTGTTCGTTGTAAAGCTGTTTCCATTCAAGGTGCACACCAGGGTATTGGAGTCGCTTACATCCATAGGTTGGCCATCCACTGTGCACGAAACGGTCCTGTTGTCCGTTATTGCAAGGTGAAATTGAAAGTTAACTTCTTCGCCACGACTATTCGGGATAATAAATTCGGATTCGAAACTGGCTTCTTCGCCACTAGCCAATCGCGGGATACTCATACCATGTTGCGAAAAACGGTTTTCATCCTGGACAATCAACAGGAACCTGTATCCACCATTGCCAGATAACAAGACAGCGTGACCCCACTCAAATCGCTGATGTTCAGAATTCAAATATGCATATTCATTATTGCACCCGGTAAAAAAGAGGCACATTCCCGTGATAATGGTAATCACACCGGATCTCTTCGCCCTTTTGTTGCAGAGTGCTCGCATTTCAATCATCCCGTGCAATTTCTAGACCAACGACTGTACCCCACAACACCAACAAGCAGTCGTTTCATGGCAGCACCTTCAGCAGTCCGTTAAGAGAATCCTCGTGGCTTGATTATAGCCACTGCCCACCGCTGTTACTCAAGAGCCCGCCGGTAGAACCCCCAATCCCACCCGCACTCTTATTATGTCCCGCCCAGATATTTTTAGCGGTCCGGAGCCGGCGATGACGAGCGGCTGAGGCTCCTGCTGGCGGCCTCGGCCGAGCTACCCGAGAGCGTGAAGGCGGCCACGAGCGGAGATGGTCCTGGGGTTAGCGGTGGATCTCGCAGTTCGGCAATGCCTTCTGCAGATCGGCCACAGCAGCATCTGAAACTTGTGCTCCGTGGAGGAGGAGGAGGTTAAGGTTTTTCAACTTCTTCATATGCATAATTCCCGTGTCAGTGATTTTCGTACCACCGAGGAAAACTGACCCCAAGTTTGTCATCTGCTGTAGATGTTCAACTCCGGCGTCCGTAATTGAGGTATCGGTAAGGCCAAGCGAAGAAAGCTTGGGCAGACCTTGCAGATGCAGAAGGCCTTCATTGGTGACTTGGGTGCCGTCAAGCAAAAGCTCAGACACCTCCTTGATATCCTTCAGGTGTACAAGGCCCGCATCAGTGGTTTTGGTGCCGCTGAGATCAAGTTGCAAGAACGGGAAGTAATTGTCTACCCGTTTCAGATGCACAAGATCCGCATCGGTGATTTGGGCACCATCAAGCCCGACAAAAAGGACCTTGTCATCCTTATACAGGATTCTTGCTCCAAGTTTCTCCAACTCGGCGATCGCGTCCTGCTGATTGTCGCTACTCGACTTCTGGCCACCCTGCTCGCTTTCTCCACAGCCCACAACACTCATACAGAGCAAACAAACAAGCAGTCGTTTCATGGCAGCACCTGGGGATCCTAAGAGGGAATTGCAACTCCCCCGATTGTAGACGCCCGCTGGCGGGAGTAGCAAACTCGCCGGGGAGGCCAAAAGTTATCCGCATAAAACGACACCCGCCCCTGCGGCTGAGAGAGGGATTTCACGGATTCCCGGACTTCTTGAACCGACGGGCGACCATGAGCTGCAATTCCATGGACAGGCCCACGCCAGCCCAGAAAGCTTCTTCATCAGATAAATTCTTTGTCAGATGACTCACTAGTGATTTCTTAATTGGTAAGAACTTAAATTCTGGCCTGACACTACCCGTCGTGACCTTTACGGTTGCAACAGTTCTAGGAAACCTAAGAAACTTCCCGATACCGTCATGCCACGCAAATACGTTTTGCAGGGCGTTAACCATCACGTAATTCATGAAGTCATAACTGGAGGCGGTGAGAAAACCCGGCTGCTTGTGCCACTGCAGAGCGGCGACAACGGAACCCGCAGAATAAGTGCTAACCCCCTTCACAAATGCGGCAATAGGTGGCATTCCACTGAGACTACCTTTGACATTCAGCGGCCAAGATAATGTCCCCTTTATTCCTGGCGCGCCGAATACCCCTGGGGGGCTGCTGCCAGCGTGCAGGCCATCCTCGGTGCGGCCGATGCAGCGGCCCGTTTCATGCTCAATTTCCATCCACCCATACGCCGTGATCTCGGCAATATTCGTGCGGCGATTGGGAATAAGAACCACCCATTTCCCGCTCTCGATACGTTCTTCGATCATCTTTTTCGCCTTGGGAGAAAGTTCCTCGCACAAGTCCAGATCCTTGCTGTTGTCTTTCCCAATGAACATGAGTGCACCGGCATACCCCCCCGGTTCTAATCGCACCTCGATTGGCACTGGATCGGAGACGGCCAGTGAAACCTCTTTCTCCACGGGGATGTGATTACGAGACACCACGGAAATCCCTACAGCGTCAAGATCACGCTGGAAACGCTCAAAGGCAATTACCAGTTCCTCCTCGCTTCCGGCAGTCTGGTACGAACCCCCGCTGGCCCTGGCCAGTTCGTCCAACTGGTTGCCCGCCTTTCCCCCGGCATCGATGGCGAATCCAATCGTATGCACCGGAAGGCGATACCGCATTTTCTCATGTGCCTCAGGAGCCGACATCGTTACACACGAGTTGTCACCATCGGCAAGCACGATCACGGTAGCGCCCCGTGATAAGGGGTCCGCAACCAGCTCCTCGCCGAGGCGGTTCACGACGGCGGTCAGTGGAGTCCCTCCCTTCGGCTCCAGGGACGCAAGCGTACTGCGAATCAAGTCACGGTCGGTGGTAAAGTCCTGCTGGATTTCCACCAGTTTCGACTCAGAAAAATTTCCGTAATATCGATCGTACGGCTGATTAAAAGTCCAGAGTGCCACCTCGACGTTGGCCGGCAAGCCCGCAAGCAGCTTTGTGGCTGCCGACCGCACGGCCACGATCCGCTGCTCGACCGGTGGCACGGCTTCCTCGCTGGAAGGATCAAGGCCAAACGCCATGCTCAGTGAAAGGTCAACAACCAGGATCAGGCGCGGTTTCAACGCTTCGCTCAGTGGCAGCTTGAAGGAACCATCCAGGGATGTTCGGGCAGCACCGACTCCGCCCCGGTCGTTGACCACGGCCATGGCGATCGGCCGCTCGGTACGGGCGTCAATCACGCGGCCCTGCATGACCGGCGTGGCCGACTTGAGGGTGATCGAGTTCTCGCCGTCATACATCGCGAGGATCAGCGAAGTCTCGCCCGCCGGGAGGAGCAGAACCTCCTCTGGGACGTACTTCAAGTCCGATTTATTTCCCAGTGACACTCGTACTGCTTGGACCGAGTGTGTCTCCCTCGCCACCTTCAACTGGAAGGTTTCTCTTTTTCCCTCGCCGGCGATGGCACTCGGTGCCACGATGGCGCGGAGTTGGGGGGATAGGATCTCGCCGACTCCTTCGCCCGGGGTCCGAAACGCCCTCGGCCAGGCGCCCGTGAGCGGGATTGTGGAGGTTTGATCGCTCTCCAGGTCAATCCAACTGCCGCTGGGCATGCCGTCCTTTATAGAAACAAAAACAGCGTGCTGTGCCTTTCCTGCCGGCCCCTCGGACTCGTAGGTCAGGATCGAACCATCGACGACCAATAGCCCCTCAGCGTTCCACGCCGGTTCCAACTGTCCATCGATCCGGAACCACGATGTCCCCACCTGCAACCGCAAGTGAGCTTCGATGATATGGGCGACGTCCAGGGCCCTGGGAGGTACCGAGAGCGTTGCACCCGGTTTCCAGATGCTCACCTGGTCCTCCCCCTCTTCC
>JAPYUD010000393.1:0-3950 GCA_029936215.1 Pirellulaceae bacterium
GCTCGTGACTGCCATCGAACAGGGCCGAGTGGACGGGGAGATCGAGATCACGATTGAACAGGTCAACGGGAAGCAGAAGGAGACCAAGGTCGCCCACCTGATCGCCTCACCCGAACAACTCCGCCGGTTCCTGTTGGAGACCGGAACCGACTGTTTCAACGATGAGCATCCAATGAAATTCCAGTTCCTTGGCAGAGACAACCGGGAACAACCACAGCAAGAAAAGAAGGGAACCTGATGGAAAAGGAATTGGCAACTATCGGTGGCGGCTGTTTCTGGTGCCTGGAAGCCGTTTTCCAGCAACCGCCCGGGATCCTCTCGATTCTCTCCGGGTATGCCGGCGGCGAGCTGGCCAATCCCAGTTACGAACAGGTATGTAGCGGCCGAACCGGCCATGCCGAGGTGATCCAGCTGGAATTTGACCGGCAAGTCATCACCTTTGGCCAGCTTCTGGAGATCTTCTTCCAGGTACATGACCCCACCACCCTCAATCGCCAGGGAAACGATACCGGGACCCAGTACCGGTCGGCGATTTTTTTTCACAATGAAGAGCAACAACAGGCGGCCAGCCAGGTGATCCAACAGCTTAACGAATCCGGAGCCTGGCAGGATCCGATCGTGACCGAGCTGTCAGCGCTGGGTGTTTTTTACCCGGCCGAGGAGTACCACCACGATTATTTCCGCCGCAATCCTGAACAGGGTTACTGCCAGGCCGTGGTCCGGCCCAAGGTCGAGAAGTTTCGCGAGGCGTTTGCCGACCTGCTCACGGCCGACCCTCCCATCGCCGGCGATACCGGTTCCACTTAACCACCCGGCGCCGAGTAATGGGCAAGCTTCTCCGGGTCCAGCTCAATTCCATGGCCGGGTCGATCCGGGGCGATGGCCAGTCCGTCATGAAACTGCACCGGCTCCACGGCCAGCTCGTTCCAGCGAATATCCGAGAATTCCAGGAACAGGCACTCGGGCAGACTGGCTGCCAGGTGCACGCCGATCTCCATGATCGTATTGCCCAGCGAGACCGGGACACCGTAGTCCGCAGCCAGCCGGGCAATATCGCGTGAGATACCGATCGAACCATGCACGTTGACGACATCTACTGCCTGGGATTCAATCAACCGTCGTTTTCCCGAGTACCCCAGGTACTCTCCCGTGTTGACCCGTGTGAACGGTAATTCCCCGCAGAGCCGGGCATAACCTTCAAAGTCCTCCCGCGTGATCGGGTCCTCGATCCAGTAGATCTCGAAACCCGCATCCCGGTAGGCATGCATCCGCAGCATCGCTTCCTTGACCGACCAGGCCTCGTTGGCATCCACCATCAGGGGCTCTCCCTGTCCCATCACGTCCACGGCAATCCCCATCCGTCGCAGGTCCCAGCCAACATCGGGATGTCCCACCTTGATTTTTACAGCCCGGAAACCGAGCTGGTGAAAGTTCTCCAGCTTGTTGCGGAACTCCGCATCATCCAGGTGAAAATCAAGCGTGCTGGCATAAGCTCGCACTTCGGGAACCTGTCCGCCAAGCATCTTGTAGAGCGGTAAACCCGCCTGTTTTGCTGCCAGGTCCCAGAGGGCAGTCTCCACCGCCACGTTGCGAAAACCGACTCCCACGTTTCCACCCCGAGGACGAGTAATCCGCAGGCCCAGCGAAAGTGGCGATTCACCTTCCAGGCTGGGCCAGTTGACGTGCTCGAAGATCGCTTCCTGGTCAGCCAGGCTGGCGGTAGGAATACCCTGCTGAATGTCAAAGCCGACACCGGTCTGGCCATCATCCCCTACCAGTTCCACGATCGTCATCCAGTGTTCATCGAAATAGACCTGGGAGTCACCGATCGGTTCCCGTAGTGGGATATTGAGGCGATGTAGCTTGTAGCCGGTAATTTTCACGATCTCGAGCTCCTTTTTGTCGATCAACCTGCCGTCGGTGAAAAATAGACGATCAGTGTCCAGATCCCAAGCCCAGTCATCACGATGCCTCCCAGCAGGGTAGCGGTCCAGAGAGGCCAGCTCATCTGCAATGGCCTGGGAAGGCGAGCATGGTCTGTCCAGAGCATCGCCAGGCACCATAATCCGCAGGAAGTAGCACCCCCGACGATCGCCCCAAAGGTCATCCGGTCGACAATACCGCCGGCCACACTGACCGGCAGCCACATTAACAGCATTCCCCCCAGGTAACAGTAAGCCATCATGGCCCAGCGAAGACGCCGGCGGGCCCCATCCGTCAGTTCGGTCTTTCGAAATGCACGGACACTCTCCACCATCGTCTGCTGGTATATCGCAAAGGCGCCGTAGAGTGTCCCTACAAAAGCAAGTAACACGCCGGTGCGGTAAATCCACTTGAGCGACGGGTGCAGCACCGTCAGGAAGGACTCCTGCCTGGTAAGCAAGTCATTGTTATCGACGATCAACTGTCGCTCGTGCAGCAGTTCACTTCCCAGCACCACGAACATCAGGGTTACAAGCACAACGGCGGTGAAGGAGATCGTGGTGTCGATCAACGGTGCTCGCGTCCATCGGCGGGCCCGCTCAAGCTGGCTCTCCCCGGCTTCTCCGGGTTGCCCGATGGCCTCAGAAATGGTCTCACGGCTGGTGACTCCTGCCGCGGAAAGGCCCCACTTCTTTTCCCGCATTAATCCAACGTATCCCACGTAATCATAGGTACCCCCTCCCACGGCCGTCAGGTAGAGCGCCACTTCCAGCCAGGGACTGCGGCCAACAAATTCCGTTGAGCTGGCAGTCACCCAGGGTTCGTACTCAACGACCCGTGGCACGAACAGTCCGGAGAGGATTCCCTGTAGGTCTGGCTGACATACGACCACCGCAATCAGCACACAGCAGAGCAGCACGCCCAGCACCACGGCACTGATCCTCTCAAGCATCGTCAGCGTCGAGATCAGCGCCAGCAGAAAACAGAATGTCAACACGCCAGCTGCCCATGTGTTCTCCCAGAACTCCTGGTACTGATACCCGCCAACCGGCTCCCCCGTTCCCCCTCCGCTAAGAACATGCAGGTAGCCCCCCAGGATCTCGCTGATAGCGGAGAAGGCGATCGGCATGACTGCCAGCGTCGGCAGGGCAATCAGCACGGGAAACCAGAAGCGGGGCCCTGGCATATCCGACCAGCTGGTCATCGGGTGCTCACCGGTCAGGGCGAGGTATCGACCGGCCGAGTAGACCTGCACCGCCTTGAAGACCCCGGCCAACAGGAAACACCAGAGCATGGTGTACCCGAACACCGCCCCTCCACGCGACGCCCAGACCAGCTCTCCACTGCCGATCGTGACCGAGGCGATGATGAACCCGGGACCCACAAACCGCATGAGAGATCTCGGCCTGAGTTGACCAAGCTCCGCGGGGACCTCCGGGTAAAGTTGACTGTCTGCTGCCACGTTGATCTCCTCCAGGTTCTCCCTAGCATAGTGGTATCACCTGCTTCATGCAGGCAACGTGATCCTCTCCTGCAGAAGAAAAATAGCCCGAATCGAAGATGTCACCCCCCGGAATTTGCATCATTCCCAAGGGTCCTTACCATAGGGTGTAATTCAACATTTTCCCACCTTCCCGCTGATACCATGCCAATCAAAACATCGCCCCTTGCCGCCCTGCTCCTGGTGCTGTCGCCAGCCTGTCTTGCAGCGGCTGAAAAGGACGTCGATTTTAACAGCCAGATCCGGCCGATCCTTTCGGAAAACTGTTTCAAGTGCCATGGACCGGACGAGAATGCCCGCCAGGCCGAACTGCGACTGGACAATGAAGAGGCCGTTTTTGCGGATCCCCAACGCGGCATCCTTGTTCGTGACAAGCCTGGTCGAAGCGAACTCGTACGGCGGATCATGAGTCCCGATCCGGATGAGCAAATGCCACCGGCGGACTCCAACAAGTCACTGACAAGGGACGAACAACAGTTGCTTGTGCGCTGGATCCGCCAGGGAGCCGGTTACCAGCAACACTGGT
>JAPYUD010000394.1:0-3946 GCA_029936215.1 Pirellulaceae bacterium
GGGAATCATGGAACCCACTGCTTTTTACATGGTCGTCCAGCTCGGCGCGGTCCTCTTCACGCTCTGGTGGATGCTTCCCTCCGCGGCAAGCCACTCCGACTCTCCCCCCCGGAAGGTGGATTCTCTATTTGGCGCGGGGCAGGGAAAGACGATAATAACAGCAGAGTCGAAAAAGAGACCTTTTCCACCTGCTGGTCATCCTGATGCTGACAATCGCCGGCCCCAAAACCCGATACTGTGATGCCATCGAGCGCCGCTCCTTTCTCCGGATCGGCGGCCTGGCACTGGGCGGAATGTCGCTTCCGGGAATTCTGCGTGCCGAGCAGGCGGCGGGCATCCATTCATCGGACAAGGCGATCATCATGATCCTGCTTCCGGGTGGCCCGCCTCACCTGGACATGTTCGACCTCAAGCCGGACGCACCGGCCGAGATCCGCGGGGAGTTCAAACCGATCCATTCGGTAGTTCCGGGGATTGATGTCTGCGAGCTGTTACCCCGGATCGGATCCGTGATGGACAAGGTGGCGGTCGTTCGTTCACTGCATGGTGGCCTCAACGATCACAACGTGCACCAGTGTCTGACCGGCTGGGAGACGCATCCGCAGCAGGGTGATTCTCCTTTCCGCCCCGGATTCCCCGCCGGAGGCTGGCCGTCGATCGGTGCCGTGCTCTCGCAAATTCAAGGTGGAGCAGAGCAGGCAGTCCCCTCCTTCATCAGCCTCTCGCCACCCAATGCCGAGTCCACCACCCGGGCCTCGCTCAACCAGCCCGGTTTCCTGGGAGTCGGGCATGCCGGTTTTGAAACCAATCGCAAGAAGCGAGATGATATCGTCTACCAGTCAGGAGTCTCCACCGAGCAGGTCCAGCAGGACGCCGAGCAGGACGCCGAAATCACGCTCAAGGGCATCTCGCTTGATCGACTGGGAGATCGCCGGGCCCTCTTGCGTTCCTTTGACCGCTTTCGCCGGGAACTGGATGCGAGCGGGGTGATGGAAGGGATGGATACCATTAACCGCCAGGCTTTCGGGATCCTCTCCTCCGGGGCACTGGCCGAGGCGCTCAACTGGAAAAAGGAAAAGAAGTCACTCTGGAAAGAGTACGGGATCCAGGATTCGGCAACCCCGGAACTGGGTGGCCCGGAACTGCTCAAGCAGTTTCTCATCGCCCGCAGGCTGGTGCAGGCCGGCTGCCGCTGCGTCACGCTGGCATTTAGCCAGTGGCCGCTGGAAAGGATGAGCCGGGGCGGGTTTAACTGGGACTGGCACAAGGAGAATTTTCTCAATTGCCGGGCCACGCTGCCACTGCTCGACGCCGGCCTGTCTGCCCTGATCAGGGACCTGGAAGCTCACGACATGCTCGACGACGTGTCGATCGTCACCTGGGGCGAGTTCGGCCGCACCCCCAAGATCAACAACACCGCCGGCCGTGACCACTGGCCCCAGGCCAACTCGGCAATCCTGGCAGGGGGCGGCATGCGAACCGGCCAACTGATCGGTTCCACCAACCGGCTGGGAGAACACCCGCAGGACCGGCCGGTGCATTACCGCGAGGTCTTCGCCACGCTCTATCACAATATGGGGATCAATGCCCAGCATACGACGCTGACCGACCTGCGAGGTCGCCCGTACCCACTGGTCGACGGCCGAAACCCGATCGGCGAGTTGATCTAGCCACTAGCGCCGCAGCTGCCTGATCTCACGAGGCCCCAGGGCACGGTTGTAGATCCGCACGTCCCGCATCCTGCCGTTGAAGTAGTCATGCTGGCCAAGGCCTATCTTCAGCGGCCTCTCGCCTGCCAGGTGAAAAAGCCCCGGATCCAGTTCGCTGCTTGATGCCACCTTCGCTCCATCCACGTAAAGCTCCAGCCGGCTGCCAGCACGCACCGCAGCGAGGTGATGCCAGCCTGCCGGCAGCTCGCGATCGTAAGTCACGCTCTTGCCTGCCTCGAGCGAGTGCACATGGCCACTGGGAAGCACCCCACAAAACAGCTTGCCCTGAAAAACTGCCATCGACCAGGCACGCCGGTAACGCACGTCAGGGGTGTGATCGAGCTGGCCGGTGCTGACCCAGCGGCCGTCCCCCTCGTAACGATAGACATCCGCCATCGGCAACGTGCCGGCGTAGAGCTTGCCGTTGTAGACCGCCATCCCCATCACCTCTTTTTCTTCTCCTAGACGCCCCTGGTGCGACCACTGCTGCGGGCCATCAAAACGGAAAACCGATCCGGTCGGCCAGGTTCCCACGTGCACGCTCCCCTCGTAGACCGCCATCGAGTAGGCCTGCGTGGTATCCGGCAGCGGACCCAGTCGAGTCCAGTCGGTGCCCCCGTCGTAGCGGAAGAAACCCCCGGCATCGTAGCTCATGCCCAGCAGGCTGCCGTTGTGGACTCCCAGGTGCACGACCCGCAGGTCCGGGCAACCGCAGGAAATCCAGTTCCCCTCGCCGTCGTATCGGTACATCCCGCGGGTCCGCGGCGTGTCACGCCAGGCCCCGGTCGTCCCGGTACCGGCATAAAGTTCCCCCCGGTAGACCGCCAGCCCGCTGATACTGCGGACGTCACTGACCTTGCCGCAGTTGGTCCAGCGGCCACGTCCCTCGTAGCGGTAGACATGGCCACCGTGATTTTCATTGGGAGAGACAGCCAACGATGAGCCTGCCCCGCTATAAAGTTCCGAGCCGGCGTAGAGACGGCCCTGGTAGACTGCCAGGCCGGTGACCGAGTTGGCCGGGCTGGGTGCCCCGCAGTCAATCCAGCGATTCTCTCCGGCGTAGCGGTAAACATGCCCGGCATCGCCCGCTTCCGGTTCCCAGGTCGAGGCGTAAAGGTCTCCGTCAAAAACAACCAGGGACTTGACGTGATGGTTGTTGCCCGGCCTGCCACGGTCGACCCAGGCAGGGGCAAGCTGCCCCGCATCGATGCCGAAAAAGACGTTTCGCCAGTTGGACTGGGCGGAGGTCACGCCGGCGTAGTTCATCAGGCCAAGCGTGAAGCCGTTAGCCGTGGCCGGATCGTACCAGCTGAGCACATCCCCCAGCACATCATCCAGTTCCTTCTCGGTGTGGATCCAGGCAGCAAGCGTGAAATCCGACTTGCCCAGCTGCAGCTCCCCACGTGCCTCCACTTCCAGCCAGTTGTCGATGCCATCAAACAGCGCATTGCCACTGCCGTCAAAGCGGACCCCGTGATTAACCGCGTGGTGGCCGTTACCGGAGGAATCGCTGCCGTCGGTGGCCAGTAGCCAGTGGGCCACCAGTCCCTCCTCCGCGGCAAGCGGTGCAGGGACAAAAAGGACCGCAAGCAGGAGCAGGCAGATTGAGAACCGAGCATTAAAGGGCATTACAGTGTCCTTCTAAGTGTCAGATATCCCGGTTGTTGCCGGCTCCTGGACAAGCGGACTTTCCCCCTGCCACCAGTGACCGATCGCAAGGCGGGCATCCATCGTCACGGTGAAGACCGTGGGAACCAGCACGAGAGTAAAGAAAGTGGAGACCAGCAGGCCCCCGAGCACCACACTTCCCAAGCCGCGGTAAAGTTCACTACCCGCCCCGGGAAGCACGACCAGCGGCAGCAGGCCGAGCACGGTGGTCATGGTGGTAATAAAGATCGGACGCACTCGGGAACGAATGCTCAGCGGAATCGCCTCGCGGTGCGAGAGTCCTTCATCGCGAATATGATTGAGCGACTGGTGCACGATCAGGATCGCGTTATTAACAACCGTACCGATCAGGATCACGAAGCCGAGCATGGTCAGCACATCCAGTGGCTGCAGGACAAAAACATTCAGCAGCCGAAGTCCCAGCAGCCCTCCCACCGCCCCCAGCGGCACGCTGAGAATGATCACCATCGGGTAGAGCCAGGATTCGAAAAGCGCCGCCATCAGCAGGTAGGTGATCACCAGTGCCAGCAGGAAGTTCCAGCGCAGGGCCTGCCATGTCTGACGCAGCT
>JAPYUD010000395.1:0-3945 GCA_029936215.1 Pirellulaceae bacterium
CACTAATTTCGATCAAGAGAGATAGATGACAACTGCTTCGCGAACAAGCATCCGCCTGCTGCTGACCCTTGGCTGCCTCCTGCTGTCTGCGGCGACGGCCCCGGCAGTGGAAAAACCGAACGTCCTGTTCATCGCAATGGACGATCTGAATGACTGGGTCGGTTGCCTGGGTGGGAATCCCCAGTCGATCACACCCAACCTTGATCGCCTGGCAAAGAGCGGGGTGCTTTTTACCAACGCCCATTGCCCCGGCGCCGCATGCAACCCCTCCCGCACGGCGATCATGAGTGGCCTGTCGCCCCATCGTTCAGGACTTTACGCCAACAACCAGAAGATGCGCGAAGTCCTTCCAGATGCAGTCATCCTGCCACAGTACTTTCGTAACAACGGGTACCGTGCATCGGGTTCCGGGAAGATGCTGCACTACTTTATCGACGCGCATTCCTGGGACGAGTATTTCCCTAAAAAGGAAACCGAGAACCCTTTCCCACGGACCCTTTACCCCGAAAAGCGGCCTGTCAGCCTCCCTCGTGAACCCTGGCAGTACGTGGAAACCGACTGGGCGGCACTGGATGCCACGGACGAGGAATTTGGTGGCGACTGGCTGGTCTCCAAGTGGGTCGGTGAGCAGCTTGCTGTGGAGCACGAGAAGCCATTCTTCCTGGCCTGCGGAATCTACCGTCCCCATGAACCATGGTTTGTCCCCGCCAAGTATTTTGAACCGTTCCCGCTCGACACAATTCAATTACCTCTTGGCTACAAAGAGGATGACCTGAATGACCTTCCACCGGACGGACAGCGACGCGGTCCGAACCGGTACTTTGCCCACATCCGCGCCCACCAGCAATGGAAAAACGGAATCCAGGGTTACCTGGCATCGATCCATTTCGCCGATGCCATGCTGGGGCGCGTACTGGACGCTCTTGAAGAAGGCCCAAACCGCGACAGCACGATCGTTGTGTTGTGGAGCGATCATGGCTGGCACCTCGGCGAGAAACAGCATTGGCAGAAATTCACCGCCTGGCGTGCCTGCACTCGTGTTCCGTTAATGATCAAGGTGCCACCCGGCATTGCACCCGGGCTGCCTGCTGGAACCCGGGCGGATACGATGTGCAACCGCCCGGTGAATCTTCTCAGTCTTTATCCGACGCTTGTCGAGTTGGCTGGGCTGCCTGCGGAAATAACAAACGACGGCCCCAGCCTCGTCCCGTTACTGAAGAAACCACGGCGATCGTGGGATCACGTTTCCATTACCCATCTCGGTTCACCTGGCAATTTCGGATTGAGTGCACAGGATTGGCGTTACATTCACTACGCCAATGGAGACGAGGAACTCTATCACATCTCCACTGACCCCTACGAATGGAACAACATGGCAGCGGATGAAAAATATGCGAAACAGTTGTCCACGCTTCGCCGCAAAGGACCGAGCGAGTTCACCCCTTTCGTCAAGCCCCAGCTCAGCTCACTCCCGGCGCTGGCCTGGAATCCCGCTGGCGACAAGTCCGCACCTCCTTCCAATCCCAAGGGCAACACCTTCGAGGTGATATTCATCAACGGCCGTAACATGCCAGTTGAGTTATTCTGGATGGATCCCCAGGGCACTCCTCGATCGTATGGGATCATTGATCCTGATAAAGTGAAGCGTCAGCCCACACGGCCCGGTGCCGTCTGGCAATTGGCAGAGGCCGGAAAACCGCTCGGGCACTTCATCGTCGGCGATCGATCAGCACGAGCGGTGATTCCCCCAACTGACCAACAGAAATAAATGGAGTTGCCCAGATGGTTTATGTGACACCCCTTCGCCGCAGACAGCTGGTATTCGGGATGATGTTGTGGCTGGCAGTTTCCACCGCAATAGCCGACGTTGGCGCAGCAGAACCCGCGCGTCCGAATATCCTTTTCATCTTCTCGGACGACCATGCCATCAAGGCGATCTCGGCCTATGGCGGGCCGCTCGCCTCTGTCGCTCCCACGCCACACATTGACCAGCTTGCCCGCCAGGGCGCGGTGATGCTCAACTCCTTCTGCGCGAATTCCATCTGTGGCCCCTCCCGCGCCACGATCCTGACCGGAAAACACAGCCACCTCAATGGCTTCATGCGGAACACCGGGAAGGGACTCGATCAAAGCCAGTGGACGGTTTCCAAGGCCCTGCAAAAGGGAGGATATAACACGGCCGTGATTGGCAAGTGGCACCTCAAGACCGAGCCACTTGGATTTGACCACTGGGAGATCTTTCCGGGCCAGGGAAACTACTACAACCCGGTGTTTCTACAGATGGACGGTTCCCGCACACGCTTTGAAGGTTACGCCACGGACCTGACAACCGACAAGGCACTCGCCTGGCTCGATCGCCGGGACACCAGCAAACCCTTCTTCTTGATGTGTCAGCACAAGGCACCCCACCGTACTTTCGCTCCCGCTCTCCGCCACCTGGGCGCCTTTGACGACGTAGAAATTCCGCAGCCTGACAACCTGTTCGACAACTATGCAAACCGCAGTCCTGCGATTGCCCGCAACGAGATGGAAATTGATCGCCATTTTGACTGGGCCTATGACGCCAAGCTGCGCAAGAACGAACGGGGCGATGTCACCCTGCCCAAACCCGATCGTTACGGGACACCGGAATACAATCGCATGACGGTGCAACAGAAAGAGGAATGGGACGCCCATTTTGGGCCACGCAACCAGGCTTTTCTAAAGGAGTTCGCCGGCGGCCAGATGTCACATGACGACATCGTACGCTGGAAATACCGCCGCTATATGCGGAACTATCTGGGCACGGTGAAGGCCGTGGATGACAGCGTTGGTCGACTGCTCACGTACGTCGATGACAATGGACTGACAGATAACACCATCGTGATTTACTCGTCCGACCAGGGTTTTTTCCTGGGAGAGCACGGCTGGTATGACAAACGCTGGATGTTTGAGGAGTCGTTGCGGATGCCGTTCCTGATCCGCTGGCCGGGCGTCGTCAAGCCAGGCTCCCAGCCCGGCGAGTTAATTCAGAATATCGATTACGCACCCACTTTCCTGGAAATGGCCGGCCTGCCGATTCCTGACGAGATCCAGGGTGAATCGTTGTTGCCGATTTTCACCGGCAAAGCCAAGGACTGGCGGAAATCGATTTACTATTCGTACTACGAGTTTGGTGAACATGCCGTGCCGCCACATTTTGGTGTCCGTACCCAGACGCACAAGCTGATCCACTTTCCCCTGACCGATGAATGGAACCTGTTTGATCTTGCCAGCGACCCCGGCGAGATGCGCAGCATGCATGAGGATCCAGGGTACCGGAAGCTGCGAAAATCGTTGACAGCGGAATACGATCGTTTGCGGACGTTCTACCAGGTTCCGCCAACTGCACAGCCGGCCAGGCCAGAGTGAGTTGACGCAAACCCGTTCGCCGCAAAGCGGCGCCCTTACTTTCCACCCACCGATTTTTTTTGCGCGGCGGGAATTTCCAGGCCGTCATCCGGCTGGTTCCAGAGACGATAGGGATCATCCAACCGCCGCATCTCGGCCAACAGCAGGCCTTCCATTTCTGCAAGCTTCCTGGCGTATCGCCGATTTCCGGCGAGATTGACCTGTCCCGCTTCCGGGTTATAGCCGGTCAATGCCTTTACCTTTGGATCCTGGTGCTGCCTGAGCAGCTCGTGAGGGTTCTCCGCCAGGTTAAACAGCTGAGTCTGGTGGACCACTCCCTTGAGTCCGTCGTATTTAATCATCTTCCAGTCACCCTTCTTCACGCATCGCATGCCTGGCTTGGAACCACCACAGTAGGCACCATAAAGCGTCTGCCGGATCGTTTCCGCTTTTCCCTCCAGGACCGGCCTGAAGCTGATCCCCTCACTGGTTCTCGGTTTCTCAATCCCTGCCAGGTCGGAAACGGTCGAAAGCACATCCAGCAGGTAGATATTCCCCGCCACCCGAGAACCGGCC
>JAPYUD010000396.1:0-3935 GCA_029936215.1 Pirellulaceae bacterium
AGACAGCGTAGAACTGTTTGCCATCCGCTGAAATCTCAACTTCCCAGGGGCTGGCAGTAACCAGGTTATTAAGGAAGGAATCCATCGGAATGCGTTTCCGTCGCTTCCCCTCACCCGCTGCTGTATCCACGATTGCCACGTAAGGAAAGATTGATCCGAGCCCATGTTTGCCAGTGACCTTGGAGCGAATATGGGGGATATAGGCCTTTGGACGGTTGGGATGGATAATGATCTGCCTGCACAGGTTATCGGTGCTGGCACCGTCCCACTGATCCACCTTCTTCCAGCCGGCGATATCAATCGCATGAACGCGGGCCGTATAAAACTCCGTCACCAGCAGCCGTTTCTGATCCGGAGAAAGTGCCACTCCCCGAAGAAAGGGGCCCACCGCGAGCACGCGGACGACCTCAGCCCTGGCTGTATCAATCTCCAGAAGCTGGCCGGGGAAATCGAGGGTGACATAAATCCTCGTGCCGTCACCGGAACTGACGACCCCGTACGGTTCATCAAACACGTCGATGCCCGCCTGCAGCTTACCCGAATCGCCATCGAGAAGGACAACCTTGTCTTCCTCGTAAACCGCAATGGCAAGCGAATGGGTTGCCCCCAGGAAAGTCACCCCCTCGGGCTTCTTCCCCACCGAAATTTCACGCAGAACCTCCTGCTGCGACAGGTCGACAATCGTTACCGTTCCACTATCCCGGTTACTGCAGGCAAGCAGTTTTCCATCGGCGGAAATATCCATCAGGCTATTGGATTGGCCAGCCAAACCTGCCACCGGGATCGAGGAGCACCAAAGAATCGCGGTGAGCAACAGGCTTCTCAAGAGGCCTTTCATTGACTGACCTTTCAAATACGAGTCACCGGCATAGAGAAAAACCCGGGATCCCAATCGGAACCCCGGGTCTGAAATTTCTCTTATCGACAAGTAACGACCTGCCAATCAGTTGAGGATCTTGCTCGTCGAATCCAGAACCTTCTGGGCTGTCTTACTATTAAGAGCCCCCTTGGCGTAGGAGTGGTTCGCCGAGACTCGAAGGTTGCGCCAGAGCATGACAGTCACGTCAGCATCCTTGGCAATCTTGTAATTCGGCGGTCCAGCAATTCCCTCGTAAAACGTCAGTGGTACATTGCTGATGCCATGTTTCTTGGCAAAAGCCTGGAGTTCCTTCTCCGCACCATCTGGATCGTCTGTCAACAGGACGACAAATGACTTCATCTGTTTTCCCGCATTCTTCTCTACCAGGCTGTCGACTTTCTTGACCAGACCGGCCAAGTCCTCAGTCAGTTCACGAGTAACGATCGTGACGACCGGGCGTCCGCCGTACTTTCACCTATAGCAGAGTTTGGAACCCTTCGCCGGGCCAGTGCAGTCCTTCACATTGAAGGGAGTCGCCGCAGCGCCTGCCTGCAGACCCGACTTGACTTCCGCGTCCACCGGTCCGCTGACCATCAGGCCAACGAGCAGTGCCGCAGAGACAAGTGTTGCTGTTCTCATTGCGTTTTTCCTTTATTTATTTCCACTCAGTGCCATTCGGCACAAGGACGTCAATACCGTTAGTGTAATACAAATCGGCCGGGGCGCACAATACTTTGGCACTTCACGGCAGATCCAGCGAACTAGCTGCCAAACTCGATATCGGCACCACTGGAGCCGACACGGTGACTGGCCACAAAATCCTCATCCAGCGTGACTCCCAGGCCTGGCCCCTCCGGCACCGAAATCCAACCATCGTCGGCCTGGACTTTCTGCTCCGTTAACTGGTGTCGCAGGGGTGAATCCTCCACGCAGTCCTCAAACAGGAAAGCGTCCCTGCAGGTACAGAGCCAGTGAAGGCTGGCCGCCACCGTCAGGGGACTCGTATAGCAGTGATTACAGAGCCGCGAACCGATTTCCTCCACTCGCTGCCGGATATAGAGTGCATCGGTAAAGCCGTTACGTGAAAGATCGACCTGGTAAACATCGAGTGCCTGTTGATCGATCAGCGGCCGCATCGCTTGCCGACCACACTCTTCCTCGCCGGCCGCGATCGGAACCGGCGACCTGTCTCGCAGCCAGCGGTAACCATCCACATCATCCGGGAGGAGTGGTTCTTCCAGCCAGCCAATACCATAATCGGCGAAGGCGACAGCCCGGCTCAATGCAGTCCGGCGGTCCCAGACACAGCCCGCATCCACCAGTACGATTCCCTCTTCACCAACCCCTGCCCGGGCACCACGTACCAGTTCCAGGTCAAGCCTCTCGTCCTGTCCCATTGGTTCCCAACCAAACTTGACCGCCGTGTACCCCACATCTCGCCATTGCTGGCCAATCTTCTCGGTTGCCTTTCCATCCGGGCCAAACAGGATCGAGGCATAAGCCCGAATGCGATCATGCTGCTTGCCACCCAGTAACCTGTGGATCGGCTCACCGAAGTGCTTGCCCTTGATATCCCAGAGTGCCATATCGATGGCAGCCATCGCCGAAATGGTCACGCTGCTGCGGCCAAAGTACATCGTCTGGCGATACATCTTGTCCCACAGTCGGCCGGTCTCCAGCGGATTTTCTCCGAGCAGGATCTCCCTCAAACCACTGGCAATATTATGGCTAAAGGGGGCATCGATGATCGCCTGCACAACCTCCGGCGAGGAATCCGCCTCTCCTATCCCTTCCAGCCCGGTGTCCGTCCTGACTCGCACGATGATTGCGTCCTGGCTGCTCGCGGTCTTCGCCTCCACGCTCTCGACCCGCAGTATTTCGCAAATAACCTGTGTAATAATCATCTTCTTGTCCACTCTCGAAAAAACAGGGTTTCCGACGACACCTTCATCTTTGTCCATGCATTCTTCCACGTCGATCCCCCGCCGTGACAGGCCTGAACTTCCCTGGAATTCCCGGTAGCCAAGCATGGACATGACCGATTACCATAATGGTTACAGGGATGCAGTACTCCAACCAAATGGCCTCTCCATGACTAACTGTCCCGGCCCGAGAAATCGTCGAGAGTTTCTGCGAGCCGGTGCGCTTGGCTTTGGCGGCCTCTGCCTTTCGGACGTGCTGGCAGGCCGCGAGGTCACTGGCAGCCGGGATACCTCGGTCATCTTGATGTACCTCCACGGGGGCCCATCACACCTTGAAACCTATGACCTCAAGCCGGACGCACCAAGCGACTACCGCAGCATTTACAGCCCGATACCGACCAACGTACCCGGCATGGAAATCTGCGAGCTGTTTCCCCTGCAGGCCAGGCTGGCTGACAAGATTGCCATCGTCCGCAGCTGCCACCACACGATGGCCAGCCACAGCGATGGTGGAATCCAGGTATTGACGGGCAAGACACCGGTGGTACCTGACCCCACATCCGCCAGCAAGAGTGATCATCCCGACCTGGGACACCTTGTAAGCCACTTCCGTTCGGCGCCCGACAACGACCTGCCGCAGTACGTTGCTTTGCCCAGTGGCCCTTACATGACACGGCCGACCTATATCGGGGTGCAACACAGGCCGCTTGATGCTGGTGACCCTTCCCAGCCTGACTACAAGTCACCGATCCAGATCACCGGTGGCCTGGATGGAGAGAAGCTCAGCAATCGAAAGACCCTGCTTGCAGAGCTCGACACCCTTCGGGCCGGTGTGAACAAGTACCAGGAACTCGTTGCCGTGGACAAGTATCGTGAGCTGGCATTCAACATCCTGACCAGTACAAGGACTGCAGAGGCCTTTGACCTCTCGCGTGAATCGGATGATCTGAAAGATCGTTATGGCCGAAATCGGTGGGGCCAGTCTGCCCTGCTAGCCCGCCGACTGGCGGAGGCCGGAACCGGGGTGATCACGATGTTCATGAACACCCCGTTTTCCGGTGACGAGTGGACGAACTGGGATGACCACATCAAGAACGCGGGCCGGCCGGGGCACTTCGGAAAGTACATGTCCCTTCGGCTCCCCTACCTGGACC
>JAPYUD010000397.1:0-3933 GCA_029936215.1 Pirellulaceae bacterium
AGACCCTGTTCGGGTACACATGGACCAATGATGAACAGAAGATGTTTGTGACACCCTATACTGGGATACGCTATCGAAATGCCCATAACAGTCTGGGGGCTCCATTAAACCTGGCAGTCGATCAGGATGTTTGGACGGTACCGCTTGGAGTTCGTGTGGACTGGCTCCGCAAAGAAAGGATGACCGTTGGTATCGACGCTCGTATGCAGTGGAAGTTCCACGATGAGCAGGTGGTATCAGGAGCCTTTTCAGTGGAAGAAAAGACGAAAGATGAACTCACCTACCGTCTTGCCGTACCTGTGACGTTCAAGTTTGGCGAACGAACAGAAGTGGAATTGCGTCCTTATTACGAGTGGGATCGATTCAGCTCTGACAGCAGTACTCGCACAACAAAAATCGGCGAATACGGTGGCCAAATCACGTTCTTGCTTCGCTACTAATCTGAAGGTAAAGACGTGGACCGGTGCGTTGCCTGCGGTGACCCGTTTGCGACCTGGTAATCCTTTGGGAATTGCTTCCACAGCTGCTCGCCAGCCAGGAGGTGAGTGAAGATTGGGTTCTAGATCCGCGTGGCTAGATCGACCTGCTGCGTGAATTCAAGGACCAGGATCTTGCCGATCTTCATGCCTCTCTCAAGGGCCTGAAGTAACAGGCCGTCGGGGCCTTGTCGGCATCCCGGTAGAGACGGGCGATTGCCAGGCAGATTCGCTCAAGCTCTGCCAGGTACTTTTCCTCAGCCAGCGTATCACGCTGTTCTCTGAGTTTCGACAGCTCCGCTTCAAGGGTATCCCGGTGCTTTCGCACTTCTGGAGTCAGGGCCTGTTCCTGCAGACTCTTGACCAGGTGTAACTGGTTCGCTCGCAGGCCATCGGCGCTGCCTGCTCCCTTGGCCCGGCGAAAGGTGTAAACGCCACGAAACCAGCTGGCGGGAGTTCCCAGGCCGTCCCCGTTGTCATCGATCAGGGCATGCTCGGTGGCCAGCCGGTTGTCTTCACTGTAGAAACGCTGTACCCGGTTGGATGCTGCCAGGAACGCTTCGAGCAGTGAGATCTGGCCGTCCTTGTCGAGGTCGACAGCCGGATCGTTGATTGATTCGGCCATGTAAACGGCGAAGCGGGAGTAGTTCTGCTCGTTTCCACTACGCGTGGCGGTCACGATCACTCGCCCCGCTCCGGAAAGCTCGTTAATAAAGGGCCCGCTGGCGGAACTGCAGTTGATCACCGCCACCGGTCGACGAAATCGCTCGATCCAGGATCCCAGTTCCCCGGCAGTGAGATCCGGTCCCACCATGTTGAACTTCGCTTTCCTTTGGGCGTAAGTTCCATGTCCGATAAAGACGATCCAGAGTGGCTGCAGGGTTTCTTCGGGAAGGGACTTCAGCAGTTCCTGCAGCTGATCGTGTGGCGTTACTTCCTGTTTTTCGCCATGGACCTGGAGAACCTCCAGTCCCGCTTCATCCGCATGCTGGCGCCAGCTCTCGGTGGCGGCCTGGAACTGTGTGGCAAACTCCTCGCTTCCGCCTGCCCCGGTCACCAGCAACAAGGTTGGCGGCGCGGGCTGTGGTGCAAGGAGAAGACAAATCCAGGCGGTAAGCATTGTCATATTCTTTTCTTCTGCCCTAGGGCAGTCCTCTCCAGCGGCGAAGTCCCCACTCGGCACAGAGCAGTCCAATGGCGAGAAGGAAAATCCAGGTCTGATGCCAGAGCGGGAAAATCAAGGGTTCGGTGATCTCGAAATCCTGTTGCTGAAGATGTCGTGCAAAATTCTCCAGCTTGTTTTCCTGGATGATTTCTCCGCCGGTCTCCTCGGCGAGGGACTCGAGGAGTTGCCGGTTGGGAACGAGTTGCTGGAATTCTGCCGCTGCCGGTTGGGATGTCCAGCCGGCCACTCCCGCTTCCAGGGTGTGTCCGTCCGGTCCGGTGACACGGGCCTCCACGCGGTAGGCTCCGACCTGGCGAGCCACGTAATCGACCTCGTAGGTGCCTGCCAGCTGGTTGCTGGCTTGTGCTGCCAGCAGCACCTCGCTGCCGTCTGGAGGAGTGATCGCAAGCTGGACAACGGCATTGTCCAGCGGCTGGAATTCCTCGTCACGCACTGTGACAGCAAGAGTCTGGATATTGGCACCCTTTTCCTGCTCCGTCCGAACCTTGATATCGACACGGTGAGGGACATCGGCAACCAGCCAGCGGAGCATCTGCCGCCAGGACTTGGACATGTCCTCGTTGTCGGGATCCTCCCGGGCAAGTCCCCATCGCCAGAAATCCCCGATCAGCATGGCTGCGGTCCGGCCATGTCCAAACTCACGGGCAACCAGTGCGGGAAGGAGTTCCCCGTCAGCATCTTCCACTTCCACCAGCACCGCGGCACCAGGCTTGTCTCGTTTGACCAGGTTAACGGTGCGAAAGGCGGGCATCGCCTCGATCCGCTGGTTCTCTTCCAGTTCACTCGGCTTGACCCGGATCCAGGGTTCAAGCCAGCCTTCGCGCGTGAGTTGCATTCGGAACCGGGAGGAGACTCCCCGCTTGTTCGTGGAATTGATATATACCGGCAGCAATTCCTCCAGGGGTGATCGGTCGTAATTGCCACTGGCAAATGACTCCTGTCCACCCAGCATCAGGAATCCCCCTCCCCGGTGGCTGACGAATTCTCGTACCAGTGACAGCTGGTCCTGAGTGAACATTTCCGCCTCCACGTCATCAAACACCAGTGCGTCGTACTGGTAAAGCTGGTCGGCGGAGCTGGGGAATCCGTCACGTAACTCCTCGTCATCCCTTATGCCAAAGCGGACCAGTACCGGCTGGTCATACTGTTCGGCATTCTCGTCCTCGTTGTCGAAACCACGGAACAGGGGGTTGGTAGATTCCCCGGCACGACTACGGAAGTCGAACTTCGCTTCTCGCTTTGCGATCCGTATCAGGCCTACCAGTTCAACTTCCTCGTCATCATGAATTGCCCGACGAAGATACTTGTACTCCCAGTTGGGGCGCCCGGAAACATAGAGGATCCGGTAGGGTCCGCCTCCCCGGTCAACAAGGAAAGACTGCTGGTTATTTTCCAGCGTGGCCTCGTCCAGATTGTCTTCGGCCGCTGCTACCTGAAGGCGATAAAAGCAAATCCCACTTTCCTCAGGATTCCACTGGAAACGGACTTCCTGCGATTCTCCATCACTCTTGAGCGTCAGGGTTTGTGTCTCGATCACTTCGTCCTGCTGGTTAACGAGCTCAACACTGACCTGGCGGCCCTGGTAGCGGTCTCCCGCAATTTCTGCCGTCACCGTGATCGGTGCAAGTTCGAAGTTGGTCTGTTGCACGGCCTTGAGGGCCAGGCGGATATCCGCAGGGGCCACGTCATTCCCTACCACTACCGGGTAGACCGGGGGCAGGTCTTCCAGGGCCTGTCCCGGCGAAAGCGAGTCAGTCGTGTTTCCATCCGTCAGCAGAATGATTCCGGCAAGCGGTCGGCCACCAAACCGGGTGGCAGCAGCCCGCAGCGCCTGGTGCATGTTGGAATGCAGGCCTTCATGGTCCATTTCCAGTAGATTTTCGACCGCCTCGAGGCGACTGTCGAACTGGTAATACCGGACGTCAAAGTCCTGGTTGAGTCGAACCTGCCAGGCAGCGTCCGGGGAGAGCAGGGGTGCAAGTTGTTCCGCACGGTTCTGTTGCTGGCGATGATCACTGACCAGCATGCTCTGGCTGTTATCCGCCATCACCAGGAACAGGTTGGCCCCCGGGCGGGGACGCAGCCCGCTATAGAGAGGTTCCAGCAGGCAGAGCAGGAGCAGCGACAAGGCAACCGTCTTGAGCGTGGTGGTGACGATCCGGATTGGCTGGTTGCGTGGTATGTGGCGGAGCGAGTAGATAATCACAATCAGCGCAGCACCCCCCAGCAGGATCACTGCTGGCAGCCACTCGGGGGCACCCCAGATGAGGT